>JANOTW010000715.1:0-6652 GCA_031416575.1 Ferruginibacter sp. | reverse complement strand
TTGGTTAACATCATTTAACAGATCCGTTGTTTTTTTAAGATAAAAGTCAATGCCACCTGAAATGCGGTTATCAAGGAAACCAAAGTCTAAACCAATATTAGAAGTAGCTGTTTGTTCCCATCGTAATTTATCATTGTAGGCAACCGGACGGTAAAGATTGTAAAAAGTATTACCAAACTGGTATTGTGCTGTTTGGTTACTGATAGAATAGTTGGCTAAGAAAGAATAATTACTAATGCCATCCTGCTGGCCGGTAATTCCATAACCTATGCGTAATTTAAGATCAGAAATTGTTTTGCTATTTTTTAAAAAATCTTCGTCTTTTATTCTCCAGGCAAATGCTTCTGAATGATAAGTGATCCACCTGTTATCGGGGTTCAATCTTGAGGATCCATCCGTTCTTGCATTTATGGTAAGAATATATTTTTGATTGAATGTATAATTCATGCGGCCATAAAAAGAGACCAGCCTGTTTTGTGGTTTGTCTGTAGCAAAAGCCGGATCTGAATTTACCCTTTTTGTTCCATCAACAAAATAATCCGCATAACTGAAATTATTATAAGCGTTATCATAATAACCATAACCCGCCGTTACATCTATCCTGCTTTTTACAGAGCGCAGGTCTTTTGCATAATTAAGGTAAAACTCCAACAGTTTATTATCAATTTTTTGTAGATACTTATTATTGATACCACCCTTACGCACACCCGCTCCGTCAACGTCTCTTTTGTATGCAGACTTTACACTGTCATTTACGAATATGGTTCCCGAGCCTTTTGCAATATCATAGCCATAATTGAAATTGGCCCTTAGTTCCGGTAAAAAATGAAATTTATAATCAAGCTGAATATTTCCTACACTCCTGTTCACACTACTTTTATCGGCCCGCTCAAGCAACAAGCTTACGGGATTGCTGGGTGCAAGCCCTTTTAACCCCGTGGTTGCTGATGGGTCGAGCCATTCATAATAACCTCCATATCTTGGGCTGGCGGTTTTAACGGGTTGGGTGGGATCAAAACTAACTGCCGCACCAATAGCCCCCTCATTTGCAAACCTGCTTTTACTATTGGAAGCTTTTATGTTGATATCCACTTTTAAGTGATTATCCATAAACGTAGGGCTAAGGTTTATACCTGCTGAAACCCTTTGTAAATTGCCGGTCCTTAATACGCCATCCTGGTTGAGGTAACCCGCAGAAACCCTGTAAGGCATATTGAATTTACCCGATAACCCACCACTCACACTTAAATTATTATCCGTTGCAACTGCGGCCTGGTAAATTTCATCCTGCCAATCGGTATTTGCTGTACCCATTAACGCTACCTGGGCTGGTGTGCCATACGTTTTTACATAATCCCTAAACTCATCCATTGATAACACATCTAATTTTTTTGACACTTTCCCTACAGAAACCAGTGTATTAAAATTAAAAGTTGGTTTACCCTTTCTCCCTTTTTTGGTAGTAATAATTATAACGCCATTGGATGCCCTGGAACCATAAATAGCTGCCGCGGAAGCATCCTTCAATATTGTAAAAGTTTCAATATCGTTGGGATTGATTAATGCCAACGCATTTGCAGACCCTGCTATACCTCCTCCACTTAACTGCACTCCATCAATAATGATCAACGGATCGTTGCTGGCGCTTAATGAAGCTCCGCCCCGTATCCTAATAGTACTTCCTGAACCGGGTGCACCTCCATTGGATGTAATATTTACCCCGGCGACCTTACCCAATATCAATTGTTCAGGTGTAGTAATGGCGCCTTTTACAAAATCTTTTGATGAAATGGCTGTCATAGAGCCCGTCAGGTCTTTCTTCCTTGCAGTTCCATAACCCACCACCACTACTTCATTTAGTTGCTGGCTGGTTGCAACAAGGTTTACCTCAATTGTTCCACCTGTAATGGGTACTTCCTTGTTACCAAATCCAACAGAAGAAAACACTAAAGTGCCGACACCTGCAGGAGCATTAATTTTAAAAGTTCCATCGCCCAATGTTTGGGTGCCGGATTGGGTTCCTTTAATAGTAATTGTAACTCCAGGAAGAGGTGTTCCATCCTTTGAGTCAGTTACCTTACCGGAAACTACATTTTGCGCCATCGCTGCTACTGATAGTAGCAGGAGCACCATCGTTTGCATCAAAAATTTGCAAAGCTTTTGCATGTTCTTTTTCATCTGTATGATTTTTATTTTTAAATGGCCGGGGAAATATTCGCAAAAATGTGCAACATAAGAAAGTATCTTTTACAAGGGGGAAAGCATTCTTCTCAAAAGCAGGCATTTTCGTTTTATTTCATATAGCAACCATTATCGTTTTTGTAAAATAAAGGTTTTTAATAAAGTATATTTTTTACACTATTAAATGTGTAATAATTACACAATATAGGCTGTTTTTTTATAAATCAAAAAAAACGTTAAAAAAATTTGTAGAAAAAAATTATAGAATAAACAACAATCCCTAAACCAGTTATTGTATAAAGATGACAGGAGTTTGTTTTATTTAGCTGCATTAATCAATAAAATAACAAACCCGTTTTTGAGCTAAAAATCAATACCCACCCACTTTTTCTTCCTCTTTTCGTATTTTTCATAATTAAATTTGTATAGCTTGCCGGGGCGGTGTGGCACATCCTGTTCCATTTCATTCAGGTCTATCAAAAAATCCATGGAGAAGAATTTTTTCCTGAAATTCCGCCTGTCCATTTTTATATCCAGTATTGCTTCATATAAATTCTGAAGGTCCCTCAATGAGAATTTTTTGGGCAATAAATTAAACCCTAAAGGATGCTCCTGCACCCTCCTTTGCAATTGCTTTAAACAGGTGTCAAATATTTCCTGGTGATCAAAAGCCAGGTCCGTTACATTTTTTATATCATGCCAGTGCAATTCATTGTCTAAAATATTGAGCTTGTGATGCTGAATATTGATGAGCGAACAGTAAGCGACTGTAACTACCCTTCCTGCGGGATGCCGGTTTACTGTTCCAAATGTGCTTACCTGCTCAAGATAAACATCACTTAAGCCTGTTCTTTGTTTTAATATTCTGTAAGCCGCGGCATCAAGATCCTCATTTGGAAAAAGCAAGTCACCCAATAAAGACCATTTGCCCGCATACTTTTTCAGGTCGCTTCTTATGAGCAACACTTTTAATTTAGCTTCATCAAAACCAAATATTATACAATCCACGGACAAGGCTATGTGGTTAGTGTTTTCTACTTCGGACTGAATTACCTGTAATGTTTTAATATTCTTCGCTTGTTTAGTTTTCTCTTCTGCCATGTTAATTTTTTTGAATATTTAGGTTAAGCGGTATCCTGATATTTTTACCCGCCACAACGGTGAATTTAGCGCCAGGACTAATGGTTTGTGTTGTATTCAGGATACACTCGCCCGCCGGTTGCGGGCTAATAAATATCTCTGAGCCAGCAGGTAAAACAGCAGGTGGTATGGCATTATAGATCCAGTTGGCCGGGTCGCTCCAGTTACCATTCCCAATAAAAGTGTAAATATTTGATGGCTGATAAATATAAACATGGTATTCACCCGGCTCCAGTGTAATGTTTTGAGTAGCAGGGACAAGATTAAAGGCGCTGCCACTTATTCCATTGATACCTGAACCTGTTCCATTACCGAGGTAATTATACCAGTTACCTGAAGTTTGAAAAGTAATACTCCTCGTTTGTTGCACTACATCAAAATTAGCCATAACCGTAACACGCATACCATTTGCAGATGGATCGGCTATTTGAAATCTTTTTACCAGGCCACCATTGTCGTAAAAATCATACGTAAACGCCGTACTGTTGAAAACATCCGGGTTTGATAAACGAAGATTGATGAGTCTGGAGTAGGCATTGAATAACTTTACCCGGTTAGGGTCAGCCATATATTGCCAAAGTGGTGGCTTATTACCAATTCTCCCATTATAATTTATGGAAGTATCATAACCTCTTTCCCCAAATTGCCAGATCATTTTAGGGCCTGGTATGGTGAAGAAAAGCGCTGCGGCTGCTGCCTGTCTTTCCAGGGCCGTGGCCAATGTTTTCACATTGTAACCGCCGGAGTTATTGCCGTATTGTAAATTCTTGTACATCAGCCTTTCCTCATCATGGCTCTCCATATAACCCATTTCGGCCGGGGTTGTAAAAGCCTCCTGGCTACTATTATACACTATTTTAGAAAAATCCGAATTGCTGGAATATCCCATTGTTGCCTCATTGTAACTATCGGTATTTTTGCCCCATAACAAAAATCCCTTGTTGGCATATATTTGTTCTTCTGATCGTTGTTGCCCCAAAAATTCCAATATCATATATGTGCCTGGAAAGCGTGGAATAATGTGATCGTAATACCTGAACAGATTATCAATTCTGGTACCATCAAAATTTTCGACAGTTGTGGTGGTTGAAGGTGTTTGGGTAAACCCCTTTGCAAGGTCGAAACGGTATCCATCTATTTTATATTCGGTTATCCAGTATTCCAATGCCCGGTTTACCAGGTATTGTGTGGCAGTGGAAGTATGATTAAGATCCTGGAAAACACTATATGGGTGAGGGGCGCTAATATTCAACCAGGGATTATTGGCGGCAGGCCTGCTATTAACAGCATCCCAGTATAATTTTCCCTGGGGAGTATTGTAGGCATCCAAATGATTATAAACCACATCCAATATTACGGCAATTCCGTTTTTGTGGCACAGGTCAATGAATTCCTTAAACTTATTCTTAGTTCCATAAGCTTTATCCAATGCTAAATAAAAAGTAGGGTTATATCCCCAGCTTTCATTTCCGCTAAATTCATTCACCGGCATTAATTCAATGGCATTAATACCCAGCCTTTTAAAGTAACTAATGGTATCAATCAGCATTTGATAATTACGGGCATCACCAAAATCCCGTACCAGTAATTCATAAGTAATTAAATTTCGCTTATCTGGTTTTGTAAAGTTGGTTACCTGCCAGTTATATGGAGTGGCACAGGTTTGTAACACACTAACAATACCATTGGCGCCTGCGGATACATTGGGATTGGAAGGATATGGTTTAAGCGCTGGGTAAGTTGCGGCTGGAATATATTGATCATTCCAGGGATCAAGCACTTTTTCTGAATAGGGATCGGCTATATAAATGGTATTATCAACGAGGTATTCAAATGCATACTCTGTACCACCGGTAAGCCCGTGTATAGTTAGCCAATAATAATTTCCATCGGGGGCCTTGTTCATCTGATACCGGGTTTGGGGCACCCAGTTATTATCGGGAAAATCGCCTAATACTACGGCATTGGCCTTATTGGGCGCATACAAAACCAATGTTACGGAATCGCAACCCGGCCAATAGTTTATCCCTTCTTTTACACCTGGCGGCAAGGCCAAAATAGTGTTATCCGGGGGTACATAGAACTGAATGGTATCATAATAACTTATTCCGGCTACCACCAACTCCGCAATAATCAACTGGTTACCGGTACCGGTAACAGTTGGATTTCCTGTAATAGTAGCCGCTCCTGTTAGCGGCCCGTTAATTTTAGTCCCATTGAAATACAGGTTTAATGATCCGCCCGTAGTAGAAGCTGCGGCAGTAACAGGGACAGGTTGGCTTACCGTGGCCGTAACCGCCTCATTTGATATGTTGAAGGTTGGAATTATAAACGGTTGTGTAAACTGGATATTGTTTCCTCCCGCAGGATAAACAGGTACATACATATCGCTGCCATCGGTATTTCTTTGTACACTTGTTCCCGGCCCATCCCGAAAGAGCAGTACTACCCTCGAAATAGTTTCTCCGGCAGGCACTCCCCCCGCACCTGCATTAAAATATGCCCGTGGATTAGTAATTGTAAAAGACCATTTATTGTTGCCAAGGGAAATTGCTACAGGTGCGGTGGTAGTTCCCCAGGTAGTGGGACTATACTTCCAGTCAGTAGCATTACCGCTTAAATTAGTAATTACCCCTAAATGCATATAAACAGGACCTGTAAAGTTCAAAAGCCCCTGATTGCCTTTGGTAGCATCCATTGTGATGGTGATGGTTGAATTATCATTTGGAAATTGTGGCGACCAGGAAAGTAATTGAGCATCCACTCCGGCAAACCAAAAAATGATGGGGATTAAAATGAGGATTTTTCTCATATAGCAACGTTTAATGTGTAAATTAAACGCATTCCTGCATTATGGCAAAGAATTGTTTATCCAATTTTTTAAATTGGTTTTTTATTTCTCCTGTTTTCTTCCGGTTCTTACTAAATTGTATTTATACTTCGCAAGGGATCAATAAATGAGTTGCAATCTTTTTTTTGTCCGGGCATTTGTAGGGAGGGGAAACGAAATATCCATAGCATTTCCAAAAAAACCGGATTTTGAAATTTGTTGTCCGGGCAGAAGTGTTTCATGGCATCATCGTTGCCACGCTCGGTTCAAAGACATACCATTGGGCAACTTTAATTGCGTTGTAAATTAATAACTCCCTACCCCCCTCCTTACAATTGAAAGGGTAACCCGTTAATTAAATGTGCTGCCATTAATTGAAATGTACAAGGATACCCCCAATAAGCTAAGGCTGATGATGAATCCCTCAGTAAAACGCAATTAAAGTTGCCCATTGGTATTCAGTACAAGAGTGCGACGCAACGATGATGCCATGAAATGCCT
>JANOTW010000714.1:0-5746 GCA_031416575.1 Ferruginibacter sp. | reverse complement strand
GAAACGGCTATACGATATGCCAAAGCATTCAATAATAAATTCGCCTTTAAGATCAATGCGGGTTACCTGCAGGGTACCGATTGGATTTCGAATACCCGTTTTGATCAAAATCCAAATACAGCGAACACGGCCAACCCTTTGTACCCTAAGCTGAATGGAGCTGCGAACATCGCTTTTGATGGATGGAACAAATATGGCGATGATGCATTGGCCGGTAGTAATACGGTTTCTGTTACGGGGCTAAACATTGATGGCGTACAGGACAGGGCCCTTACAGTTAGCCGTACCGGTTATTGGGAAAAAGACCTGGTTGATCCCAGGGTAGATAATTTGAAATTGGATGCCGCCCTGCATTATCGTTTTAATCCTAACACGGAGTTGATCTATACTTACCGTGCAGGTAAAATGGATGGGGTTTTTCAAAGAGGTAATAAAATTAAATTAGATAACGTGGTGGTGCAGAATCACCGGCTGGAATTAAAAGGCGCCAACTACACCATTAAAGCATATACCTCCCATGAAAATTCCGGAAATTCTTACAATGTGAAATCACTGGCTGATAACCTGGATCTTTATTCAGGAGGTGGCGCCGGTGTATGGGCGGCGAAATATAAAGCGGCGTTAAATGCCTATGCCAGGGATCACGGTGGTTCTTTAACTTCAGATAATCTTGCGGCGGCAACACAATTCGCCCGCCGGCAGGCAGATGACAGCAGGGTGGTTCCTGGTACGCAACGTTTTACCATGGTAAAAGATTCAATCATACAAATCAATAACTGGGATATACGATCTGGCGCTATTCCAAACGCCCCGGTTACAGGTGGTGCGGCTTTAGTTCAAACAAGCAATTTATATCATATCGAAAGCCAGGTTGATCTTACAAAACAAGTAAAATATTTCAACCTGTTGGTGGGCGCTGACGCCCGTGTGTATGAACTGATTCCTGATGGAAATAATTTTGTTGATTTTAAACGTCCTGTTGCTGACAGGAATAATTCTTTATCGGATGGCAGTTTCGGTGACAATACCTATTACAAAAAATTTGGGGCTTTTGTACAACTGACCAAAACATTTTTAAAAGAAAAATTAAAATTATGGGGTTCGCTTCGTGCTGATTACAATCCGGAATTTACTGCAAAGCTTACTCCGCGTTTAGCGGCGGTGTACACGGTAAAAGAAAAGCATAATTTCCGGTTTACCTTTCAGCAGGGGTTCCGTTTCCCGGCATTGTTTGAGGCTTTATCCTACGTAAATAACGGCAGGGTAAAAAGGGTTGGGATTTTGCCTGTCATTAATGAAGGGTTAGGTTATCGCGATAATAGCTATACCCAATCATCTGTAGCGGCATTTAATGCGGCGGTAAAAGGGGCGGGCAATACAGACGCCGCGGCTTTGGTAAACAGGGGCCTGCTTCAGCCGGCCGCATTACCTGATGGCCGCCCCGAAGGGATTAATTCTTTTGAAGTTGGTTATAAAACCGTGTTGTTTAACAACAAGTTGTTTATTGATATGGATGCGTATGCCAATATTTATGATGGCTTTATCGGGCAGGCACAGGTATATGTTGCAAGCGGGGAAACAATTGGCAGTGATGCGGCGGTGATAGCAATGGTTGACAGAAACAGGGATGCAAATGTAGCTGTTGGTAACAATGCCGCCAGTAAAGGACAGGAGCGCTACAGGGTGTACACCAATGCTAAAAATAAAAGCTCTACGTACGGTTCTTCATTAGGCGTTACGTACAATTTTTATAAAACCTTTACCCTGTCAGGCAATTTGAATTATAATAAAATAAAAGGGCAATCAAACCCTGATCTGTTTATAACAGGGTTCAATACACCTGACCTCACTTCTAATTTATCAATTGGAAACAGGGCCATCACAAAAAATATCGGATTTAATATCGTATGGAAATGGCAGAATAGTTTCTTGTGGGAAAGCCCCCTGGTAAACGGTAATATTGATGCCATTAACAATTTGGATGCCCAGGTTACTTACAGGGTGCCTTCAGCAAAAGCTACTATCAAACTGGGAGGTACCAACGTTTTAAATAACAGGCATATTCAGTATGCAGGCGGCCCTACAATTGGTGCATTGTATTATGTTGCGATTACTGTAGATGGATTATTGGGTACCAGAAATTAAATCAAACTTACATTGCGCAACGGGCAAATTATTGAAAATTACAAGTGCTGCTGCAAGTATAAAAACGCAGGTAAATTTTTTTGTCCGGGCTAACAAGCTATGTTGATTCCCGAAAAATCGGGATTTCGCGATACAGGGTTTTTTGTCCAAACGATATTTCCTTGCTCAACATCGTTGCATCGCTTGCCGACAGTATTTGTCGGCATCCCGATGTTACACTTGAATCGGGACTTGTACCGCATACCCTTGGGGATCTTTTATTACGTTTTAAACTAAAAAAGAGCCTGATATATTTTTATTAATGAACAAAGCAAATAGCACAATTTTATCACCGTGCGTATTATTAAATTACGCACGGTTTTATATGTTGCGAAGTATTATTATCAAGAAGAGTAAGTAAAATGAATAAAACTTTATAAGCTTTTATAATTTAAGAATGGAGTGCCATACATTTGCGGCACTCAATTTAAATTAAAATAAAACCGGGATGAAAAGAATTATCGTTTGCTGTATAATTATGCTGGCCACGGCTTTTTCAGCAAAGGCGCAAAACACCAAAAGCACTGAAAATATCAACCAGTTGTGGTTTGGTTATTTTAACCAGGCAAGGTTCAGCGATAAATGGGGTGGTTGGGCCGATCTTCATTTGCGTACCAAAGAGGATTTTGTAAATAATTTTTCTCAAAGTATTATCCGGCTGGGTTTAACTTATTATGTAAATGATGTTACAAAGCTTACTGCCGGGTATGCCTATGTTAGTATTTATCCCGCCGATGCCCACAGAAAGATTACCAGGCCCGAGCATCGTCCATGGCAGCAAATACAGTGGCATACTAAGTATGGGAAAAAAAGGATGATGCAGTGGTTCAGGCTGGAGGAGCGGTATAGAAGGAAAATCCTGAATGATTCCACATTGGCGGATGGCAATAACTTTAATTTCAGGATACGCTACAATATTTGGTACGACGTGCCATTGGGTAAAAAAGGGGTTGTGCCAAACAGCCTGTCCTTTATCTTGAATAATGAAGTGCATATCAATTTGGGAAAGCAAATAGTAAATAATTATTTTGACCAGAACCGCTTTTTTGTGGGCCTGAAATACCAGATAGATGATCATAGCAATTTGCAATTTGGCTACATGAACCTGTTTCAGCAACTGGCACCAGGCAATAAATATAGAGACTTTCACACGGGGCGTTTATTCTTTTTTCAGAATTTGGACCTGAGAAAGAAACCCGCTCAATAACAATGCTGAATAATTGTATTGTACCTAAAGCACGTAATTGCATTTTTACCTTTTTTCAATCAATCATATCATCATAAGAAGCAGAATAAATGTCTCCTTTGCCTTCTGCATAAATCAGGGAGGTGTTTTGCCCCCGGCCCCGTTGGTTAGCGGTGAGGTCTTCTGCAAGTTCGTTAACTACGCCAGATGAACCGCCCGGTATAACGCAATTAAAGATCCCCAATGGTATTCAGTACAAGAGGGCGATGCAACGATGATGCCATGAAATTCTTCTGCCCGGACAACAAAAAAAATATGGTTGTGTAGAAGGGGCATCCCGATACGCATACGCTATCGGGATTATCAATGCAACGATGTTGAGAAATGAAATATAGTTTGGACAAAAAACTGTATTGCGAAATCCCGATTTTTTTCGGGAATGCCATGAAATTCTTCTGCCCGGACAAAAAAAGAATGGTTGTATAGTAGAAATCCGGCTACGATCAAATAACAGCCCCATAGCCCAACACAAAATTATCACCCAGCCACTCAGCCAGGTGTTGGGATATAATTTTAGACTCTACCATAAAGCCATCATGCCCGTAATCGGAATCAATTACAACTAAGCTTGCATTGGGTATATGATGGGTGAGAAACTGTTGCTCCGCCACGGGGCAGAGGATATCGCTGTTGATGCCAATGACCAGCGTCTTTTGAGTAATTCCCTGCAAAATTGTTTCTAAATTTCCGCCCCTTCCCCTTGCAATGTGGTGGCTGTCCATGCTCTTAGTAAGCAGCCAGTAGCTGCAGGCATTAAAACGCTGCACCAATTTATCGCCCTGGTAATTGATATAGGAAGAAGCTTTATAATTATCAAGTTTTTCAAAATCCGTGTCAGTTTGCTGCTTCACCATTATTCCGTAATTGCGGTAGGTAAGCATGCCAATAGCCCTTGCAGCTTTCAATCCCAATGCGCCTGCCTCCGGCGAAGGCAACTGCCAGGTGCAGTCTGCCTCAATTGCCAGGCGCTGGGTAGTATGGGTTGCAATGCCCCAGGCGCTTTCAGTGGCTGAAGTAGCTAATAAAAACAAATGATCAATGATGTCTTTTTCCATTATGCACCATTCCATTGCCTGGTAGCCACCCATGCTGCCTCCCATCAATAAAAATATCTTCTCAATTTCGAGGTGCTTACGCAGAAGAATATGGGCTTTCACCATATCCCTGATGGTAATTAAAGGAAAGGAGCTATAGTAAGGCGCTTTGGTAACAGGGTTGATGCTCAGTGGCCCGGTAGTGCCATAGCAGGAACCCAGGATATTGGCACAAATAATAAAATATTTTTCGGGGTCAAGCACATGGTTTTTTCCCACCACGCCATCCCACCAGTCCGCTGCATCGGAGTTGGCGGTAAGCGCATGGCAGATCCATACTACGTTGCTCTTATCCGCATTCATTTTGCCGTAGGTGGTATAGGCAACGGTAAGTTCGGCCAAAGGGCCACCGCCTTCCAGTACTATATGATGTGGATAATGAAAAAAGCTCATTCAATAAGTTACATGTAAAAAATGCAAAGTAAAGGCTTGCTGTAATTATATTTGTAAAAATATTGCGAAATGATAGAAATAAATGTAAATCGAAAAGAAGGCGATTTTGGGTTTGAGGCGGTAGATGCCAACGGGCATACCATAAAAATGGACACCAGCCCCGAAAGCGGTGGCGTGAATTTCGGAATTCGCCCAATGCAGGTATTGCTGATGGGGATGGGCGGATGCAGTGCGATAGATATTGTGATGATATTGAAAAAGCAGCGTCAAACAGTTGATGGTTTTTCAATGAAGATAGAAGGTGAAAGAGAAAGCGGCAAGGATCCTTCCCTTTGGCAGGATGTAAAAATTATATTTGAATTCACCGGCGAAATAGATGTTGACAAAGCCGAAAGGGCCTGCGAATTATCCATGATTAAATATTGCTCCGTCGCTGAAACACTCAGGCGTGGAGGAACTAATTTAAGTTGGGAGGTAAGGGTGAATGCAGCCCCGGCCCCGCTGGATAGTGGGGAGTAATTTGAAGAGTTCATTTTGCCCCAAACCCCTTCCCGAAAAATCGGGATGTTCCAAAAGGGGAGGCCTGGAACATTCTAATTCATTGGATGCCTCTTTTAGGGGATAGGGCAGGAGATATTGAAGCTATGTTATTAGTCAAATTATTAAAGGTGTTTTTTATTTACCGGGCTTTTAAATTACTATTAAGATTCAGTGGCAGGCTCTCCCGATTTTTTATCGGGACCGCATTTCTATACAACCATTCTTTTTTTTTGTCCGGGCAGAAGGATTTCATGGCGTCATCGTTGCATCGCCCTCTTGTACTTGATAC
>JANOTW010000713.1:0-1552 GCA_031416575.1 Ferruginibacter sp. | reverse complement strand
ATGAAGGATGGCAAAACACCATTGCCTGGCGTACTCATTGAATCCTGGCAATGCGACGAAAAGGAAAAGTACGATAATGCTTCTGATGATTACCTGTTTCGTGGGGCGGTAAGAACGGGAAAGGATGGCAGGTATGCATTTAAAACGATAGTCCCTGTACCATACAAAGATGGTGATGATTGGAGACCGGCACATATTCACATGAGAATTTCAAATAAGGGTCACCAGGACCTGATCACTCAAATTTATTTTAAAGGAGATCCGCATATTGCAAAAGATGCATCAGCAGCTTCTCCGCAGTCGGTTAACCGTATATTAGAAATAAAAAATAATTCGTTGAATAAAAATGCTGTGAAGTTTGATGTTGTAATGGGTAAATCGTTTGCATTGAATGATGCAGGGTATAAAAAAATAACGGGGCTTTACCGGTTGAAAAATGGAATGGCTGAATTCATCCGGGAAGACGATTTACTCCTCCTGAAATTAAATGGACAGTTTATGGAAGGCCTTGTTTACAAAGGGAACAATTCATTTGAAGGAGGATTGGGATTTAATAAGGCAACATTTGAAATAATGGCCAATGGCGATGTGAAGACAAAGATTACCATGTGGGATATGGGTGCTAATCAGCGTTTTTTAGAATTACATGAGGGAATTAAAGTTTTAAAATATGGCAAATAACGTTGACTACAATTATTATGTAAAATTGACGTATAAAGCAGGAGATAAACGGCAGCCGGAAGGACCAGCAATGAATTCCCTGTACTTCGTAAATGCAGACCGTTAGCTAAAACTTACGCCGTTGGTGTTTTCTTCCTCCACAACCTTGCGATTAAGCTCTCCCCGATGGCTCTGTTTCCGGCTATGATATATCCTGTGTCTCCCCACACCATTAGCATTAGGGTACGGTTATTGATTCACGATATAGTACATAAAATAAAAAGACATGACCAACCAAAAACAATTCGGGGTGTGGATGGATACGCATCATGCCACTGTAGTAGGAAACGAAAATGCCGGAACAGGGGCGTTAATAGTAATTGCGCATATAGAAGGGGAAGAAGTTTCCCCAAGTCCGGGTAATAAGAATGAGAACAATCAAAAGAAAATGCTGCAGGCAAAATTCTTTAAACAAATAACCACACACCTGCAAAACGCAACACACCTTCATGCAACAGGTACCGGACAGGTGCAGGAACAATTTATACATTACCTGGCAGAAACGCCTCAATTTAAAAATACGAAAACGGAAGAATCAACTGCTAATAAAATGAGTGATGAAAATCTGGTAAAGTTTTTTTCAGATAAATTCAATTAGCCTCTGTTGGTATTTCCTTTTCACCAACAGCAGCAATAGCAGACATTTGAAATTAGTAGTACGTTTAGCAAAATGCCTGATAGCGAACAGAACGATGAAGAGTGTGACCCTTCGTTGCCTCAGGGTAAACTGCACAGGCGATGAGTAGCAATGCAGCCGGGTTAAAAATCTTTGCTGTATTTCACTTCGGCACTGCCTGTAAATTTATCAATAGGCGGGTTCAGTTTTTTCTTC
>JANOTW010000712.1:0-1992 GCA_031416575.1 Ferruginibacter sp. | reverse complement strand
AGTATTGACTGCATTAAAACCTGTTTATAAACCAATACCTGAACCTATTTTATTTTGTGAGGATGAAATGATAATTGGGGCACAGTTTTATATAATGGAAAGAGTAAGTGGAATAATACTAAGAAACAGAATTCCAAAAGGAATGGAGCTTACTCCTGCAATAATGAAATCCATTTCAGAATCAGCCGTTGATAATTTAGCCGTTTTGCATTCCATTGACTTGGAAACAACGGAGTTGATCAATATGGGAAAACCGAAAGGATATAATAAACGCCAGGTGGAGGGTTGGATAAAAAGATATGTGGCTGCTGAAACAGATACTATTGAAGACATGAATAAAACTGCTGAATGGATGCAGGGAAATCTTCCGGCTGATGGAACACCTGCATTTATTCATAACGACTATAAATATGACAACCTTGTACTGGATCCGGAGAATTTAAATCAGATCATTGCGGTATTGGATTGGGAAATGGCAACCGTTGGTGATCCGTTGATGGATCTTGGTACATCATTGGCCTATTGGGGCGAAGCGAATGATAGTGATGCACTGAAGCCATTTAATCTTACCTGGCTTCCAGGTAATCTTACAAGAGAGGAAGTGGTGCAGCGATATGCAGCAACAAAAAGCACTGCGGTACCGGACATGCTGTTCTACTATGTGTTCGGTTCTTTTAAGATCGGCGTTATTGTGCAACAGATTTATGCACGGTATAAAAAAGGATTTACAAAAGACGAACGGTTTGCCAGGTTAATTCATGTGGTAAGAGCATGTGCTGGCAATGCACAAAAAGCAATTCAATATAAAAGGATAAGTAATTTTAATTAATATTAATTTGAATTGAAAATAATTTGAATGTTTGAGCCACATAAGACATAGGCCACATAGATTCACATAGTTCTTCTATGTGTGTATTTCTATGTATCTAAGATTCTATGTGGTTCAAAAAAATATTTTATTTAAACAAAATAGTAATAAATGGAACTGAAACTAACTGATATAAAAAATATACTCATACTCGGCAGCGGCACATTGGGATTAAGGATTGGATTGCAATCTGCCATTAGCGGATTTAACACGGTCATTTACGATATTCATAGTGATGTATTTGCTGCTGCAAAAAAAATACAAGACTCCATTCTCAATAATCTTATTGATAGAAACATTATTACCAATGAAGAGGCCATTACAGCAAAAAGCAGGATAACATTTACAACCGATGCAGCCCAGGCCGCTGCTAATGCAGATTTTGTAAGCGAATCAGTGGTGGAAGACCTGGGTATAAAGAAAAAAGTTTGGGCTCAGTTTGCAAAAATTTGTCCTCCGCATGCTGTATTCACGACAAACACATCTTATTTAATGCCTTCCTTATTTGCTGCTGAAACAGGAAGACCAGAACGGTTTTGTGCATTTCATTTTCATGATGTATTTTTTGCCAATGTGGTGGACATAATGCCGCATCCAACAACTGCAAAATGGGTTGTTGATTTATTAATGGAGATGGGAAGAAAATTAAATCAGACACCTGTATTTGTAAAAAAGGAATCGCCGGGATATATTTTTAATGCCATGCTTGTTTCATTGATTGGCGCTGCCGGTGCATTGGTTACTTATGATATTGCAAGCATTGAAGATGTTGACAGAAGCTGGATGGGTAATTTTAAAATGGAAAGAGGGCCTTTTGGCATTTTGGATATGATAGGATTAGAAACGGCCTGGCATATTATGAACACATTGCCCGATGCAAAAAGCAAAAAATTTACCGCCTTGCTGAAAACTTATGTTGATGCAGGAAAATTGGGCGTAAAAACGGGGGAAGGATTTTATAAATATCCGAATCCTGCATTTCAGGAAAACAATTTTGTTAGTGGCGGGAAATAAAATATAAACATTTATAAAATAACACTATTACCGACGTAAGGATACTTTCCCCTCTCCTTTGAGAGGCAACCATTCCGACAAAAGGAGGAATAGGTTGGGAACGAAGTTCG
>JANOTW010000711.1:0-6135 GCA_031416575.1 Ferruginibacter sp. | reverse complement strand
ATAAAGCGGTAATTGCCTTCCTGGAATTGCTTTACCGTATTAAACCGGTGGTTCTGCTCCTTATTGGAATGTATTACACCTGCGGTACCGGGAAATTTTATTTCCAGTTGCTCATACAACTGATCCGCTAATTGTTTGGTAGCGGCAAAAACCAATACTTTGGTCATGGTCTCATCTTCGGATAATAACAATTCCAGCAGGTTCACTTTAGTATAAAAATTAGGCACGGCATAACCTGTTTGTATAATATTTTCCAGCGGTGTTCCGGTGGGTGCGGCTTCTACTCTTACAGGATCATTAAAATAAGTATCCATGAGCGCTTCCACTTCATCCGTGATGGTAGCGGAGAACATCAGGTTTTGCCTTTTGGGCGGTAAAAGATCCAATATGTTTTTCAATTGGGTGCGAAATCCCAGGTTGAGCATTTCATCCACTTCATCTATCACCAGTTTTTTGATCATTTTTGTTTTAAAGGCCCCGTTCATTGCAAGGTCGTACAACCTGCCCGGGGTAGCCACCAATACGTCCACACCTTTTTCTACCTCCGCCTTTTGCGTATTTATATTTACCCCTCCGTAAACGCCCGCTACTACCAGGCTCATGTAGGGCGTTAAAGCTTTTACGGACCCTACTACCTGTGCAACCAGTTCCCTTGTGGGAACAATGATGAGTACCTGGGGCGATTTATCCTTACTGAATTTCCATTGCCTCAGGCAGGGGAGCAGGTAAGCAAAGGTTTTTCCGGTACCGGTTTGCGCTATGCCGCACACGTCTTTTCCCGACATCACGATGGAAAAAACCCTGTGCTGAATGGTGGTAGGGTTCGTATATCCCATATCGTCCAGCGCCGTGAGTAAGGGGGTGTTTAAATTCAAATCATCAAATGTCATACTTGTAAAAAATGAGTGGCAAAGGTAGTTTTTAATTGTCAGCAGGGTTTATATCGTGACCGGTTCATTTGAGGCTACGCTTTACAAATAATCTACCTGTATATAAAATGTGCTGATTTTTGCATTGAAGCATTGGGGATTTTGTGTGGAATTTTTTTTATGGGACAGGCTTTAGAATATCAATTTACCCTGCCTGACTGCGCTGGCAGACAGGGTTCAGTGGCGATATGATTTTGTTATTGTTTTTTTTATAAAAAGGAAAAATAATCACTCAGAACTCCTTATCTCTTGCAGTTTTACGTGTGTGCTTTTTTATTTTTATTGGCCAAACAATTGTACCCTGATTAAGCTTCATTGGCGTCGCACTCTTGTACATTTGAATATATGGCGCCACTTTCAATTTGCGAATAAACCTTCATTTACGGGGCGGTGCAAGTAGTTCTGACTCTTGTACTATATCCATTCTTATGAGCAAAATCAACACAATTCGCATTTACTCATTCCCTCTGTTGTAGATAAGGAACCAATATTTTCATAAAATCATTAATGCTTTTTACTATAGATTAGCTGTTGGGGAAATCAATAATTTATCATGACCGTTTTTCCTTTTTTCGCGGATTCTTTCGCAGCTTCCAAAATACGTACTACCAGTACATTATTCTCTAAAGAGTACAGTCCGTTTTTCGGTATCCTGATCCTGCCTCTTATCACATCGTTAAAGTAGGAAAACGGATCCTCGTAAACAGGAATATCTTTTGAGGTGACCGTTAAGCTTTGCTCGGTTTTATGTTTCCTGTTTCTAAGCCGCATCGTTGTGTTATTTACTGCAATTACATAACCGTTCTCTCCATATACTTCCATATCCTTCCTGCTAAACGGCCAGTTCCACGATGCCTGGATAATACATTGGGCGGCAGGATAGGAAACAATAATTGTAGCTTCATCATCCACTTTTGGATAAACTGCAGGCTTGAAATTCCGGAGGACGGCTGTTACGGAAACAGGTTTTTCATCGCCCATTAACCAGGTCATCAGGTTGGCCCCGTAACAACCAAAATCCACTACCGCTCCGCCTCCGTTTTGTATTGGATCCGTAAGCCAGTCCAGGAATTCCTTTCCTACGCCAATTTCTTTAGGGCCCTCATGCCCGTCATGAATAACCACTTTTTTTATATTGCCGATGAAATTGCTGTCATTTACCAACTGGAAGGTTTTTGCAGTGGATGGATACCAGGATGTTTCATAATTAGTGAGTAAATAAATATTGTATTGCCTTGCCAGTCGCTCCATCTTTATTGCATGGGCCAGGTTGGTCGCCAGTGGTTTTTCAACCATCACATGAATGCCACGGGGAGCGCAGGCTTCAACCGCTTCCATGTGATCAAAGATGGAGCCATAAGCGGCTAATGCTTCAGGCTTTACCACATCCAGCATTTTATTTAGATTGGTGTAAAACAGATCTGTACTAAGATGATATTTTTTTGCATAGCGGTCGGCCAGCTCCTGATCGGGTTCATAAATACCTACCACCGTAATATCGGTTTTATCCTTTCTTGCAAAAATAAACGGAGCATGCCCATGCCTTAATCCTGCTACTGCCAGGCGAAGCGGTGTATTCTCTTTATTTTGCGCCGGGGAACTAAACGGGGAGCATATAATTAGTATTGAACTTATGAATAGAAGTGATAAAGCACGCAGGTATGTTTTCATTTTGTAATTATGTTTGATACATTTTTTTGTTTTTAAATATACCATGTTCAAATCCTCTTCAATTTTGTAAAGCTATTAAAATGATCCTCTAAATGATTATTGGTTTACAAAGAATGAAGTGTATGGCTTCATTTAAAAGATATGGACCGGCGTTAAATTTGTTAATTCGGAATGAAAAATTACTTTGTATTTTCTGTATTGATTGGTAAGAAAATAGCATCACTTATTATATGCGAATAATTTTTTAATTTATTAAGCTGAATAATGTTTTCTGAAATTAATGGTATTTTTAGCAAAAACTTTACAATATGAATAAATTATTTTTTCTCGTCGTAATTACCGTTGGCATTCTTTCCTTTAATACAACATCAGGTCAAAAAACAGTCAATCTTTTCAATGGAAGGGACTTAAGCGGATGGCACGCCGATGTACCCGCTATGGATACCAATGCAAATGCTAAAATTCCTTTTATTGTCAGGAACGGGTTGTTGGTAAGCCTGGGTACACCCGGCGGTCATCTTATATCGGATGCTGTTTATCAGGATTACCGCTTCAATGTGGAATACCGTTTTGCCGCAAAGCCCGGTAATTGTGGCGTGTTGGTTCATAGCTCCACACCCAGGGCACTGTATAAAATGTTTCCCAGGTCGTTGGAAGTGCAGATGATGCATGAGAATGCCGGCGACTTCTGGTGCATTGTTGAAGATATCAGCGTACCCGATATGGAAGCAAGGCGAGGCCCCAAAGCGGAATGGGGAGGCACGGAAGGCAAAAAACGCAATATAAAAAATCTTACGGATGGATCAGAAAAACCCATTGGCGAATGGAACAGCATGGTGATCGAATGCCTGCACGATTCAATTAAAGTTTGGGTAAATGGGCAGTTGGTGAACTTTGGATATAAGTGTACGGTTGATAAGGGGCACATCGCATTACAGGCAGAAGGGTCCGAAGTTGAATTTAGAAAACTGGAGTTATCACCTATTACCAAACTCAGCGGGGATGGTAGTAACGAAATTAAAAAATAATAAGCGTGTAGGCTGAATTGAATAAATCTTACATCAAAATATCAGATATCAGACATCATCATTAACGGGCTTAAGGCGCCTAATTATTGCGCAAAAATCCAAAATAAATGAACAGGGTAAAAACTTGAACTGTTACCGGATAGTATGAGTTTCACAATAACATTTAATAAATAAAGCTAAAATCAGTTGTTTTTGTAAAAAGTATAACTAAATTTACTATGTATTAAATTTCTTCAATTCTCAGTTGGAATACGCTAATTGCTATTTGCAATTTTATCTTTTCCGTTTACTATCCAATCTTTTAAAAATCACCCGCCCTCCACTATTTATGGAAAACAAGAAATGCTGCCATTTATTTAATTATCTTAAAATTTTATTTTATGCAGAAAAAAAATTCCACCAAATACGTGATCTTCCATTCGTTATTGCTTACAACATTTATATTGTTGCTAAGCCTTACACGTAATTCGATTTTAGCACAAGGTTTTTGTGCAAACGAAACGGCTTTATTCACCGAAAATTTTGGTGCTGGTACCACACCAACCAGCCACCCGGATATTATTACGAGTGCATTAACCTACCAGCCAGTTGGCGAGCTTGTCGCCGAGGGTGTTTACCGGGTAATAAATAATACCCAACAAAAACCGGATTGGCATAACTCTCCTGACCACACTGGTAACACAGATGGAAAAATGCTGGTGATTAATGGGAATGGAAATGCTTTTTATAGCCATGTAATAAATAACGTTTCAGGTTTTCCGGCAGGGTATTATTCTGCCAGTTTGTTCTTCATGAACGTGAACAGGGAAAATATTTGTGGAGAAGGTATTTTATTAGCCCAAATTTCTTTTACGCTTGAATACCAGGCACAGGATAATTCGTGGGTTGCATTAATAGGTTCTCCTGTTACAGCTCCTCCTGTACCGTTATCAGCTACACCCACCTGGGTTCAGTTAGGTGGTGTGTTTACATTACCAACAACCGGTACTTTTAACGTCCAAAACCTCAGGCTTACTTTAAGTGATGGAACCACAGGCGGTTGTGGTAATGATTATGCATTAGATGATATTAAATTAGCTACTTGCCCAAGTGGAGGCCCGTTACCGGTTGAATTTTTAAATATATCGGCAAAACAAAAAGGAGCTGGTATTGCTATCAACTGGAGTACAGCATCAGAAACTAATAATAAATATTTTGATGTTGAGAAAAGTATTGATGGTGGTTCAAATTGGATACTGGTTACCACCACTAAAGCAAGTGGTAATAGTGCTATCATAAAAAAATACAATGCTTTTGATGCAAAACCAATTGTTGGGACGAATTACTTTAGGATCAAACAAGTTGATATGGATGGTAAATATAGGTATTCAATTACCGTGAATGTAAAAGTGAATATTGATAAAACTAGTGCTTCTGTTCTTACGAATCCAATTATAACTGATATTGCAATTGATTTTTTAAGCAAAGCCAATCAAAGCGTATCATTAACTTTATTTGACGTAACCGGTAAAAGAATCGCAACTGACAGATGGGTTATACCCAAAGGAAACAGCAGGAAGACATTCGATAAAGCAAATAATATTCAAAAGGGAATCTATATTCTCCACATCGGGGATGAAAACGGCTCGTTAATTTATAACGGGAAATTGGTTAAGCAATAAGATAATAATAAAAACCAACACAAAACAAATGGGAGAGCTTGAAAAGGCTCTCTTATTGTTTAGTATAATTTATTGATTTAATTTATCAAAACTATTATTTATTCAAATGGATTTAAGTGGTTTAAAAAACGAAGTCAGGTGATTGTATAATTTTATTTTATGTACAATTCCTTATTACTAATTGAAACTATACTTTGCAAGAAATAAAATAATGAAGCGGAAGGATAAAAACAGATGCACCCCTGCTGTTAAATCAAATGAAAACAAAGCAGTAAATTATGTAATTAATATCAAAAATTATGTAACATTCATCTTCCGGATTTTACTGACCTTTGTGATGCTATTTAAGAATAAATCAACATCAATTATTAAGACTGGAAATAGGTATAATAATTTGATCCTGCCCAATAAGTAGATAGCACATTTGTTGAATCACTAATCAGGTTGATATAAGCTCACTAAAACTCTACAATCTTTTTAATGATGCGAAAACTAAACTAATGGTAAAGTAGTTGATGGAAGTATGCTTTTAACATTAAACAATTTTAAGGAATATGTGATTGGTTTTATTTGCTACCTACGTCATGAAAAAAAAGGTAAAATTCTTAGAATAGAAGATGCAAAAGTTTCACTTAAAGGATTTAGTATGGCGCTAAAAATGGCAATCGCAAGGGAGAAATAAAAATTAAATTTTAAACAGCTTTTTATTTTTTAAGTTTTTTACGCTAACAATTTCATCTAATTGATCCAATCCTTATTGATTTGGTAAGTGCCGGCTAATGTAAATGTTGGAAGGCATTTTACTAATCAACTTTTCGTTAATGGATAATTGATTAATGGATAATG
>JANOTW010000710.1:0-1790 GCA_031416575.1 Ferruginibacter sp. | reverse complement strand
TTGGGGGGCTTATTTAAACTAAAGCATTGGCAAAACGGAACTGTAATAGTGGCCTTGTGCGTATTAGTGGAAATATAATACAATTTATGGCAGTAGTGACAAAGAAGACACAGGACGGAGTCCTGCGCCTGATGGGCGATTGTGTGCAATCGTTGAAACATATAATTCAACTCAAGGCAGTAGTAACAAGGAAGGCACAGGGCTGGAGTCCTGCGCCTGATGGAGATTTTTTGCATAGCAATATTGGTTGTACAAAACCTGCTGGCTCTTTTTGTTGTATGGCACAAGCATGCCAACGCACTTAACCTACCCGACATGCTTGCGCCAATGCACGAGTCCGCTGATTTTGAAGTGATCGCTTGCGCCAAAGGGGGTTCAACCTATAGATAATTTATTTAGAATATCTAAAATATATTTAGAACGCACAAATTTATTATCTTTGATTGCATGGTAATCATCGTTTACGGAAAACTAAAAGAGTTTTATGAAAAGCATCCTGATTCAAAGGACGCTTTAAATAACTGGTACAGACTTACCGATGCTGCTGACTGGAGTAATTACCATGAAATGAAAGCAATTTTTAACACCGTAGATGCGGTAGGTAATGAAAGGTTTGTATTTAATATCAGGGGAAATACATATCGAATAGTAGCTATGATCTTTTTTAATACAAGAACTGTCTATATCCGTTTTGTTGGATTGCATAAAGATTATGAAAAGATAGATTGCTCATCTATATAACACATGAACTCACGAAGAACAACGTGATAAAAAAAATCCTTAAAAAATGAAAAATGTAAGCCCTATCGCTAAGGAAAGCGATTACAAAAAAGTAATAACACAAATAGAACGGCTAATGTCCAAAGGCAGTAATAATGTTACAGAAGGTGAATTATCAGATATCCGAAAGTTGGCATTGGCTGCTCAGGAATATGAAAAAAGCAAGTATGTTATCGAAGCACCTACAACCCTCGCCGGCATTATTGAAATGAAAATGTACGAAATGAGGTTAAAACAAAAAGAACTTGCAAAAAAATTAAATGTGAGCGATGCTAAATTATCGCTTATTATGAGTGGTAAACAAAAACCTGATATCAACTTTTTAAAAGCGGTACATCTGCAATTAAATATTAGCGGCGATTATTTATTGAAGGCTGTTTGAGTTCTTTCAGGTTTAAGTTCCTTGAGAAATCCTTTTAAATAGTTTTTTATAAAACACAATTAAAGTTCCCCAATGGTATTCAGTACAAGAGGGCGATGCAACGATGCTCCACATAGCTTCTTAGCCCGGACAATAAAAAAGCTTGTTATAACTAATAAAAGAAGTGAAGTTATACAGACAGGCGAACAACTATCAACGATCAACCTCACTACCCTTTCATTCCCTCCAGCTCCTTCTGCATCCTAAACATTTCATCCCGCAGCCTTGCGGCTTCCATAAAATCCATATCCCTGGCGGCTTTCTCCATTTCTTTTTTGGTTTTGCCAATCGCTTTTTCCATTTGAGGAATGGTTTTATATTCGGCCTGTTCTTCGGCGGCTACGGTTACGATATCTTCATCGGCGCCAATGGAATACGGGTTGGATGGATCGTATCCCTTTACGTCCAATACCGATCCCTGTGCGAAGATTTGCTGCTTGCTTTTTATGATGGTAGTTGGTGTAATGCCATGTTCGATATTGTAGGCTACTTGTTTTTCCCTTCTGCGGCTGGTTTCGTCTATGGTTTTTTGCATGCTCTCCGTCATCTTATCGGCATAAAATATTACGAGGCCATCCACGTTTCGGGC
>JANOTW010000709.1:0-6462 GCA_031416575.1 Ferruginibacter sp. | reverse complement strand
GGATTATGTATTTAGTTCGAATTTTCAGGATTGGCCTCATAAAAAAAGGCGTTAAGAAAATTTGAATGATTGTCAGGCTCTCCCGATCCTTATCGGGATTAAGAAATGAAATTGATGTTACAAATGCCTGGCTTTGCTTTTAGCTCGTAAGTCGCACGAATGATTGGATATATTTTGAAGTTTGAGCTAATTTCATTTAGGCAAGCATTCAAATTTCGTAGCCTTTTTTATGCAGCCTTTATTTTTTTTGTTACTTTTTTTTATCAGGAAAAAAAAGTAAATGAAGCCTAACCCAATATTGAATACCATTGATGAACTTTTCCTCCCGATGCATCGGGATTATTAGTGAAACATCAGCCGCGGTTTATCCGGGTACTCTTGTACCGGTATTGGGATGCCAGCCCTGGCAAGGTTTCTACAAACGATTAAAAGGCTACTGAAGGTTGGCAACTCTTTTACCTGTATAGGGTTGCCAACCTTGGCAAGGGCCCTTTACACTTTTAAAAGCCTGCTAAAGGTTGGCAACCCTGCTGCTGATGGTTTGCCTCATTTTACCAGCAAACTATTCACATGATTGTTTGTTAAGATGTAACTTTGACAAAATTTAATATATGAAAAAAACATTACTGGTATTGGCAATATTGTTAATAGCTTTTGGTGGTTATTGGTTCTTTATAAAAGAAAAAACAAAAGGGCATATAGAAGATGGGAAAATAACTCCTTTGGTAGCGAGAAAGCATTCCCCATCATTTAACAGTGGTATTGATAGCATACTAACCGCTTATTTTAATATGAAGGATGCATTTGTAAATGCAGATAGCAATAGGGCAAAAACTGCCGGTAGGGAATTGATCGGGTTAGCGGACAGTAGCAGGTTATCTGAATTAAAAAATGACGCTGCCGGAATTTACGAAAGCGCTATTATGCAAATGAGTGATGTAAAAGCCAATGCGGAAAGTTTATTGAAGCAAACTGTTCTTACAGAAATGAGGCAGGACTTTAGAATGATCGGTGAAAGTATTTATCCCCTGCTAAAAACCATTCATTATGATGGCAAAACATTGTATTGGCAAAATTGCCCAATGGCATTTGGCGAAGACAAGGGAGCCAACTGGATCAGCAACACCAAAGAAATCATAAATCCATACCTCGGCAAAAATCATCCTGAATTTAAAGGAACCATGCTGCATTGCGGAGAAGTGAAGGACAGTATTAGAGCTCGATAAAATTGTTTACTGTTTACGGTTTACGTTTTTTTGTTCGCGGTTTTAGAACGCTTACTATCATTCTTTAAACTTAAGGGCATCTCTAAAAACCTTCCTTATCCTCTCCTTTGGAGAGGAATTAAAGGTGAGTTTAAAACGAAAACACAGGTTTTTAGAGATGCCCTTAACCAGGCTAACGGCTAAAAGCATCCTGGCTATTCCTTTAACAATGACAAAGAAAATTTTTTTATTCGTACTCATTTTATCGCCCTCCCTGCTATTCGCACAAAAAAAATTTACGGTAAGTGGTTATATAAGAGATGTTCAAAACGGCGAAACCCTGATAGGCGCCGCTATTACGGTAAAAGATAAAACCAAAGGGATCAGCAGCAACCAGTATGGGTTTTATTCACTTACGCTTACTGAAGGAGATTACGAACTGGTAGGTTCTTATGTGGGTTTTCAGCCCCGGATAATAGCGATAAAACTTGATTCGGATAAGCTGCTGAATTTTGATTTAACGCCACGGGGAGCGTTAACGGAAGTGATCGTTACTTCCAAAAAAAGAGATGACAATGTAAAGAACGCACAACTGGGAAAATTCACATTGCCCATTGAGCAGATAAAAGCGATCCCTGCATTTTTAGGCGAAGTGGACCTGCTTAAAACAATACAGTTGCTGCCGGGTGTGCGTAATGCCGGCGAAGGCAGTGCAGGCATCTATGTACGTGGCGGCGGGCCCGATCAGAATTTAATTTTGCTGGATGATGCCATTGTTTATAATACCGGCCATTTATTTGGCTTCTTTTCCATCTTCAATTCGGATGCTATCAAAAATGTTACTTTAATTAAAGGTGGAATGCCGGCGCAATACGGCGGGCGCTTATCAAGTGTATTGGACATCGCCATGAAAGAGGGGAACGATAAAAAATTCCAGGTGGAGGGTGGTATTGGTGTCATTGCTTCCAGGCTTTCCATCCAGGGCCCCATCAAAAAAAACAAAGCCTCCTTTATTATTTCCGCCAGAAGAACATACATTGACGCATTGTCAAAACCCTTCATTAAAGAAACAAGCCAGTTCCATGGTTCCGGTTATTATTTTTATGATGTGAATGCGAAAGTAAATTACAGGTTTTCCGAAAAGGACCGATTGTATTTAAGCGGGTACTTTGGAAGGGATGTATTTGATTTTGTAAACGGGCAAAGAAGCCTGGATGTAAATATTCCCTGGGGAAATGCAACAGGTACTTTGCGGTGGAACCATGTATTCAACAACCGGCTCTTTGGAAATACAACCGCTGTTTTTAATAATTATAATTTTACTTTTCAGGCCGCACAAAATAATTTTAATATAAAGCTGGCATCTGGTATTCGGGATTTTAGTTTAAAGCAGGACTTTGACCTCTATCCGTTTACCGGGCACAAGGTGAAATTCGGGGGCATTTATACCTACCACCGGTTTACGCCAAATGTTGTAAGCGGCAGACAGGATTCCGTTATTTTCAAACCCCTGAACCCACAGCCGAAATTTGCGCATGAAGCAGCATTGTACATACAGGATGACTGGGAAGTAAGTGACAAAGTAAAGATCAATGCAGGCCTTCGCTATAGCATGTTTCAACAGATTGGCGCTTATAAAATTTATCAAACGGATGCTAATGGAAACAGGAAGGATAGTACCGTATTTAAAAAAGGCCAGCCTGTAAAAACTTATGGCGGTTTGGAACCAAGATTTTCATTAAGGTATGCCATCAATGATGAGACATCCATCAAAACATCCGTAACCAGGAATTTACAATATATCCACCTGGTAAGTAATTCAGGCACTACGCTTCCTACCGACCTATGGGTGCCAAGCACCTATAGGGTAAAACCTCAAATAAGCTGGCAATACGCGGCAGGATTATTCAAAAACTTTAAGGACAATATGTATGAGGCCTCGCTGGAATTGTATTATAAAAAAATGCAAAACCAGATAGAGTATGAAGAAGGATATACGCCCAACACATTGGAAGACACCGAAAACTTTTTTACGTTTGGCAAAGGCTGGAGCTATGGCACCGAATTGTTCATCAACAAAACCAGGGGAAGGTTAACCGGGTGGATCGGCTATACATTAAGCTGGACCTGGCGCAAATTCCCCCAGCTTAATTTTGGAGAAAAATATCCTGCAAAGTACGACCGCAGGAATGATATGAGCGTAGTGGCCATCTATGAGTTGAATAAACGCTGGAAATTATCGGGTACCTTCGTGTTTGGAACCGGTAATGCCGCTACTTTGCCCCAACGGTTTTATGTGGTAAACGGGATACTAACGCAGGAGTATAGCCGAATAAACGAATACCGCCTCCCCTCCTATCACCGCCTGGATTTCGCGGCGATCAACTCCCCCAAAAAAAATGAGCGGCGCAAAAAATTGAAAACGGAATGGGTATTCAGCGTCTATAATATTTACAGCCGCAAAAACCCTTATTTTATTTATTTCGATCAAACAGGAAACCCCTTTGATGGCACATTAAAGGTACAGGGCAAGCAGGTGAGTTTATTCCCCATCATCCCTGCGATAACATGGAATTTTAAGTTTTGAAAAAGCCTCCCCTTGCCCCTCCAAAGGAGGGGTTTAGACGACTCCAATGGTTTGGGGGATTTTCTATTGGCGAAAAGTGAATGACATAAATCCAGGAAGGAAATTTCAAAGGCTTTTTTTCGCCGCCGGGGCCTTGACGAAAAATACCGATATACCGGCACAGGCGGGGATGTTCCAAAAGGGGAGGCCTTCTACCAGTTCATAAAAATGCGCCTAATGAATTGCTCAGCATAACGCAATTAAAGTTGCCCAATGGTATTCAGTACAAATTGTCTGAACCGCTGATTGAAACTGATTTTTTTGATTAACCTGATTTCTATTTTGACTAATAATCAAAGCTGCCTGTTTTTTCTATAACGCAATTAAAGTTGCCCAATGGTTTTCAGTACACGAGTGCGACGCAACGATGATGCCATAAAATACTTCTGCTTGGACAACAAAAAAAAATATGGTTGTATAGAAGGGCCCTGCCTGATTACGCAGGCAGACAGGGATGCAAGGATGATCCACATATCCCCACTGCCCGGACAAAAATTTTTCGGCACGTTTTTATCCCTTGTGCAGTATAATTATTTATTTGGTTATGACCTGAAAAGGTGGGTAGCTGTGGAACTTAAAGCTATAATTAAAAAAGAAACCACCATCACTATTATCAGGGAAGATAAAACAATACCAATGATGGCACAGGTTCTTCCGGCATTGGACGTTCCGTAACTTGATTGGGAATATAATTCAGGGGCTTCTTTGTATAGTTTTCGGTCCCTGTTGGCTAATACCAAACCAATTATACCACATATTAAACCAACAATTCCATAGCAGAATGACCCTACTATTGATATAATGCCCAACACCAGGACACTCGTTGCATTGGGAAGGTTTTGTTGAATACTTTGATTTGGTATAGAGCTTAGTAAATCTATTTGTTCCATAAAACATTAAATTAAGAATTGGTAAATGATTTTATAAATGTAATTGCATAGTACTATCAATGCGATAAATATATAACTATAAATGATAATGGAGTTGCCTTTTTTAAATTTAAAATTTAAATGAAGAGCGGAAAATATAAAGAATAGCAATAATGGTATGGTAACGGGATGTAGCCGAAAGCTGGCCGAAAAGTTCCCTTTAAGCAGTTCAATAAAACTCCTTTGTAAGCCACAACCCGGGCAATCAATATGCAAAAAAAACTTTAACGGTCATGGCAACTGATGTGTTTCCAGCCATTGCAATAAATTCATAAATATGCCTGATTTTCCGATGACCGATATTTTAATGTCTGGTGCCTGATTTTTTGATATAAGAAAAGCACTTTTAAATTCATAACTCCTTAGCCCGATCATAAATGAAATGCTTTTCGCAAATTGAAAATATCGCCATCTATTCAAAACTATCCCGGGAAGTATCTTTATGATTATTTTTTTTCACCCAAAAGAAAAATTACAAAATCATATTTGCAACCAATGCCTGTCTGACTTGCGCTGCCAGGCAGGCATTATCAGGGATCAATTGCCCGGTACAAAAAAATTATAAAATAACGCACTCAAAACTACGATAGATCAGGCTTACTAAACTTCCTGATATTGATTAACGGAAATCTTATTTGCTTTGTACTGGCCAAAGCATTGCTGACGGCAGAGAGATTGTGGATATAACTTGAAAGATGATGCTCATCCAGCCTGCTCAGGCAATACTGCCTGTACTAAAAAAGTTTAGGGCATCTCTAAAAACCTGTGTTTTTGTTTTAACCTCATCTTTAATTCCTCTCCAAAGGAGAGGATAAGGAAGGTTTTTAGAGATGCCCTTTATTGAATTATGCTTCGTTCCCTAAAATTTATTTTGTAAACTCCTCCCCTGCCCCCCGCTCTTTTGCAGATTAATAAGCCGGTCTGTAGTACCGCTATTAAGTATGCCAGGCTGCGCCAGCCAGGAAGGCTTCATTAGCAGCCTGTCCCAATAAAAATCAGGATTTCGAAGATGATTCCTTTTGCACGAGCTGAATTGCCCTGCTCAACATCGTTGTGTTATGAAAATCCCGAATAGGATTACAGACAACTAAAAACTTTTCCAGCACCTCAAAATAATAATTTGCCTGAAATGCTAAATATCACCGATTTCGCAAAAAAAATATTATCTTAATCCTCTTATCCCAACTATAAATAAAAGTATTCAAAATGGTGTTCCCGGGTATCGGGGCCTTGTTGCTCAATTGTTGATCGAAGCATTGATCATTCATAAAGATTATGCGGTAGTATAATGATAACAGATAAAATGTTTCAACCCTTCTTTTCCACCAACCGGACCGGGCAGGGAACAGGATTAGGATTAGCTTTAAGTTATGTCATCAGTAAAGCACACGGCGGGGAGCTGAAAGTGGAAACGAAGGAGAGCGAAGGAACGGAGTTTATTATTGAGTTACCAGTTGTCTGAATCACGGATTAATAGGATTAACTGATTACACAGAATTATTTCATGCAAGGAGAATTAAAATATAAAGACATAACTGAAAAAATCATCGGTGCTTCCTTTGAAGTACATAAATTCCCCGGGAATGGTTTTCAGGAAGTAATTTATCAACGGGCTTTGGCTTGGGAGTTGGGACAGGCCGGTCTATCTTATTCCAGGGAAATTGAGCAGGAAATATTTTATAAACAACTTCAGGAACCGATT
>JANOTW010000708.1:0-11548 GCA_031416575.1 Ferruginibacter sp. | reverse complement strand
ATTTTTATCGGGAATGCCATGAAATACTTCAGCCTGGACAAAAAAGATAAAGAGCTTGCACTTTAAACTGCCAAAGATCAGGAGTTCCGCCAATAAAAATCCAGGGGGCCCTTTTTACTAATTCTAAAATAATACATGTTCTATACGTTCCCGCCGTTTTGTTCCGGGGGTTCACAATTGCCCTTCCATTTTCTTGTTATACGCCTTAATGAAAATGGCGCCCAGATTTTTGTACGGAGGTATATAATCATCCCAGCTTTCCCTCATGCCCTTATTGGCTTCAGCATAAAATAGTTTGGTCAGCGAAGCCCACATATCCTTCCACACAAGGGTTTTGCCAGATGCGATTGTTTGATTCAGGTAATTGAGGATAGGCCTGTTAATATCGCCTTTACCTATTTCTTTTGTAGATATGATATGCGCATCGGGGCAGTTATCAATAATCTGACTTAAATTTTGATAACCACCGCATGATCCCAGCACGATGATTTTAGCGCCCCCCGCCATTCTGTCAATGGTGCGTGGCAACCAATAACTATGGCCACGGTGAACCACAACCGCTGGATGTAAATCATTTTTAGACAGGTACCTGCCTAAATGTATTTGTGCGGTATCATCCAGGTTTTTATCATTGTTTAGGGGAAGATTAGCGTAGATCCATACTTTGTTACCTGTCAGGGATTTTATTTCAACCCACTCTTTTTTATAGGTTATTTTCCATTCCTTATTTGAAAATGAATTTACAAACTGCGGAAAAAACATTTTGCCATCTTCATCGCCATAAAAAAATACCTGTTGAATTACCCTCCCGCTATCATCCGCCAGGTATTTATAATCTACGGAATAAATAGACGGAATACCTATCTGGCTGGTAAGGTCAATACTATTATCATTGGCGGATAAAAATATTGTTTTTAATAAACCATAGATAGTTTTACCCTTGCTGTTGTTTTGATTAATACTCTTTTGCTCATTGTAAGTTACATTCTTCAAAATGTTTTGCAGAAGGATGGTATCCGTGATGCTGCTGTAACTGTCCGCCACGTCAACCGCATCTTCCAGGTTATTCGCCTGGTCTAAATTAGCAACAAACGCCTTCATTAACGTGGTGGAATTGGTGGCCGGCATTGTTCTTAAAAAAGTATCCAACTGGTTAAAGTTGGCGGCCATTTTTATGAATTTTTTAAAATAATCCATATTTACACTTAGCAGTAAAGAGTCGCCCCTGGGTGAGGTACCCATTCGTTGCAGCAACCTGGCGAAACTATGTTTGTAGCTGGAGGTATAAATGTCATTTTCGCCCATTACCATTACATAATAAAGCTCCTCTGCGGATAATGGGTCGAGCGCCCTCATCCGGATGTTTAAATTATTTTGTTCATGAAGATCATTTATGGGTGTAATAAAATGCCTGATAGCCTTTCGCTGCAACATTTTTCGCAATCCATTTACTCCAAACATTGCTATCGGTGTGTCTTTCAACACGCCTAACCTGTAATAATAATCCTTTTCTGTTTTAACCAATAGTTTAAAATAGCCTACACTATCCATCCGCTTGCCCCCATCACCTATCAATTTTTTGATGGAGTCAATCGCTATTTTATTTTTCAGGATATTATCGAGGAAGGGATAGTACAATAACGCATTCTCCATCTTGCTTAATTGCACGATGGCTTTCACCAACGGATCGGTATTTCTTTGTATCAGTTTTCCCTCCGGCGATTTGGTGGAGTACGCATAATCATATAATTGTTCAGGGTCATTTTTACAGGCCACCAGCACCAGGCTATCCGCAAATGGTTCATTTACATAGGGCCTTATGATAGACAGGATTTTATCCGGGTGCTGTTTGCAATATTTTAAAAATAGCAACTTTTTGCTGTCGGCATAACCTATGTTTTTATTGAAAATATCCGTAAGCACCAGTCCCACTTCATAAGGCATATCATTTATAAAAGGAAGGATGCTCCCACTATCCATATTCGCTTTCCATACGTTATAAAAATTATCAACCAGCGCCGGCGCCAGGGCGGGATTGATTTTTTTCAACTTCCACGCCGCCCTGAAATTTTTAAGCAACTCTTCTATAAAATTAAGTTGCCGTATTTTTTCATTGCTCGAAGAGATCTTATTATTCGTCTCGACAAAATTTTGAAATTCGTTAATTCTCCTTGTTAAGGCATCGGTAACCTGAAGGTTTATATCTTCATTACCGGATACCCTTATCATGCCGTCCTTTTTCCCGTCAGCCTTATCCGTTAATACCTGTTGATTATCAATTTTGTCATGAAAGAGCCGACGGCTGATGGGCACTACAACAGAATCCTGCGTTGCAAAGGCATCGCTCCAGATTACTAAAAATAAAACGGGCAGTAGAAATTGTTTCATATGTGATATTCTCCTGCAAAGATGGCAAAAAAACTTTAGCTTATCGCAGGGTTGCCAACCTTGCCAGGGATTCTATAACAAAATTATAAGGCTTTTGAAGGTTGGCAACCCTTGCTTTAATACGGGTTTGGCAGCCATTCTACAGCATGCGTTAACAATTTGATAATACACGGAATAGACTATACCTGATACAATGATTAAAGTGATACCCTACTTTTGCGCAGCGAAAATAGTATGAGTATCGTTAAAAAAATTTTAATAGCAGATGATGAGCCGGATATTCTGGAGATCATTCAATTTAACCTACAGGTAGAAGGTTACGAAGTAATCACTGCGAAAAATGGCGATGAAGCAATTGATCAGGCAAAAAAGCACCATCCCGACCTGATCATTCTCGATATTATGATGCCCGGAAAAAACGGCATAGATGTTTGCAATATTCTTCGCATGCAACCAGCCTTTAAAGAAACGTTAATAGTTTTTCTGTCAGCATTAAGCGATGAAGGAACCGAAATCCGTGGCCTTGAAATGGGTGCGGATGATTACCTTACCAAGCCTATCAGGCCTAAAATTTTAGTAAGCAAGGTACATGCGCTTTTCAGAAGGTTGAATAAGGAAGCCAGCGAAATTGTACATATCGGCGATTTGATAATTGACAGGGAAAAATATATCGTCAATTACAAAGGCAGCGATATCATTTTAGCCCGAAAAGAGTTTGAACTGCTTGCACTGCTTGCCTCCAAACCGGGGAGGGTTTTTTTACGCAATGAAATATTAAACCAGGTATGGGGCACCGAAGTAATCGTAGGCGACCGCACCATAGACGTTCACATCCGAAAAATTCGCCAGAAATTAGACCTTGATTGTATTACCACTGTTAAAGGGGTGGGATACAAATTTGAATTGTAAATTTTTACTTTTACCATACTGGAACTTCCTCCATCCCTATTATATTTCGCCCCGCTAATCAACGTGGCTTAAATTAACCAGTTTATTTATTATACTGCACAAGGAATAAAAAAGTGATTTATTTTTCTTTAAAACCAACAGGGGCACTTCAATTTTGATTCTTTGCAGCGCTATTAATTTCAATCCTGTTTTTTGTACTCATACATTTATTTTTCATGGCAGCATCGTTGCGTTCATAATCCCGATAGCTTATGCGTATCGGGACGTTCTTCTATACAACCATATTTTTTTGTTGTCCGGGCTGAAGTATTTCATGGCATTCCCGATAAAAATGCCGAAAGGTCGGCACAGGTCGGGATTTCGCAATACAGTTTTTTGTCCAAGCTATATTTCATTTCTCAACATCGTTGCGTCGCACTCGTGTACTGAATACCATTGGGGAACTTTAATTGCGTTTTAAATTAATAAATTTTACCCCCTTTTGGAACATCCCGACTTGTGCCGACCTTTCGGCATTTTTCGGGAAAGCCTGTCCCGGTTCATCGGGAGGGATGGGGGTAGCCTGATTTATTTTTTTATTGAAGCAAGCAAATACCACTAATCTATCCCTTGCGCAAATTATTCACGGTTCTGTCCGTTGCGAAGTATAACATTTAAGCCCGCCGCGGCGGCCTATTGCACGGCCTGTTCCGATTTTCGGCAATTTTATCCAGCGTTTACTACAAGCTAAACAAAAAGTCACCATTTTATCCCTTGCAAAGTATAGCGCAGGATGGCCCTTACCCATCGCGGATATAATTCGTTCCGCCAGCCACAGGGTATAAACAGTCCTATTCCTTATAATTATTTTGAAAGCGGTTTCGCTAATTATAACGAAGAACCTATAAATTACACCAATTATTTTTTTAGTTGTAAAAAACGGGAAAGGCCAGGCTTTTTCATATACTCAATTTTTTTAACTATATCTCCATAACGCTATCATGTTTTCCGCGAAAAATCTATCCCCGCAACAATTATCAGCAACTACCGCATTGATAATTTCCCTACCCATCAGTATAGGTATCTTCTTTTTTCAACCGGTATGGTGGATCGCCATGATTTCTTTTTTTGTAATTTTTTCAGGAAGTTACGGGCTAATATTATTTATGGTCCAAAGCTTTGTTTACCGTAAAATAAAATTGATTTACAAACTGATTTATCAAACAAAGGCAAGTAAGCGGGAAGAGTTTTATTACAAAAACATATTGCCGCAAAAAAGTATTGATGAAGTAAGGGAAGATGTAGAAAACTGGGCGCAGCAACGTAAAGCTGAAATTGAAGTGTTAAAACAAAATGAAGCATACCGCAAAGAATTTTTGCAAAATTTGTCCCACGAATTAAAAACGCCCATTTTCGCTATCCAGGGCTATGTAGATACTTTAATAAACGGAGCTTTGGAAAACCCGGAAGTAAACAAAAAATTCCTGGGCAGCGCCTCCCGTAATATCGACCGCCTTGTAAACCTTGTAGATGACCTGGATGAAATATCCAAATTGGAAAGAGGGGAACAATTATTATACAAAGCCAATTTCGTGATACAGGATCTTGTGAAGGATGTTTATGAAACGCTTTCCATAAAAGCCGATGAAAGACAAATAAAGCTGAGGATAAAAAAAGGTTGCGAGATACCGCTAACCGTATATGCCGATAAAGAAAAAATACGGCAGGTATTTATCAATTTAATTGACAATGCGATTAAATATGGAAAACAAAATAGCCTGATTGAAGCCAGTGCGTATAAAATTGATGGCAAAAGGATTTTAATTGAAATCAGTGATGACGGCACAGGCATTGGCGAAGAGCATTTGGGTAGAATATTCGAAAGGTTTTACAGAACCGACCTGGCAAGAAGCCGCAAAGTGGGAGGCAGCGGTTTAGGGCTCGCTATCTGCAAACATATCATTGAAGCGCATCAACAAACCATTCACGTAAGAAGCACCATTGACGTAGGTACTACTTTTGGCTTTACATTGGAAAGCAGGAGGGATTAATAGCTGTTTTCAATAAGCCTGCAACTTATTCCCTGAGAAATTTTTGTGCAATATAATGAGCCACTTAAAGGTTTTATTGTAATGATATGGGTGCAATTCAAATTTTCGCTGGCTGGTGGGACACCGACCACGGCCTTGATAAGTGGAGCGAAAATTTGAAATGCACCCAATGATATTACTGATTGGATTAAAAATAAGAGTGAAATTTTCATCCTTCCAATTACCACATAAAAGGAAAAGCCACTTACTGCCAATTTGTTGTTTTGGCAAATTCATTTTAAAGTTACTTTTTTTTGTTACCTGAAGTTGAATGAAGTATTATCATATTCTAATTAAAAGGGTTTAAATTTTGTTAAGCATTTGTTTTTATATAATGTGGTAACATGTACCGGGTTTATTTAGATAAAGGCAATACTTAACGCTCACATAACATTAACGTAAACATTTGTTTATAATAAATGCTTCAATTTGTATTTATTACAAAACCCAACATCTTACGTCATGAAAAATATCAAGTATTTTTTCCTGAAACTTTCCGTAACTATATTTTTACTTGTTCTTTCCGTTTTTTATCCTGCTTTTAAATTTTATAAAATTCATTAATGAATAAAATAAAAAAACGAAAGCTGGATATCCTGGTGCTATCCGATGTACACCTTGGCACTTATGGGTGCCATGCAAAGGAGCTACTGCACTATCTTAAAACCATTCATCCAAAAACAGTAATACTCAACGGTGATATCATTGATATCTGGCAGTTCAGCAAACGATACTGGCCCAAGGCCCACATGAAAGTGATAAAATATTTAATGCACTGGATGAATAAGGGTGTTAAAATTTATTATGTTACCGGCAATCATGATGAAATGCTGCGAAAGTTTGTTGGATTTAAAATGGGGCCATTAAAAATTGTAAATAAAGTAATACTGGAATTAGGAAATAATAAAACCGCCTGGTTTTTTCATGGCGATGTTTTTGATGTAACCATGCAACATAGTAAATGGCTGGCAAAGCTGGGCGCTTTTGGATATGGCACATTGATCCACATCAACAGGTTTGCAAATTTCATTTCAGAAAAAATATTCAAAAAAGGCAAACTTTCCTTATCAAAAAAGATAAAGAACAGTGTGAAGGGCGCGGTAAAATTCATCAACAACTTTGAGCAAACTGCGGCGGATATCGGCATCAGCAATCAGTACGATTATGTAGTTTGCGGCCACATACACCAACCGGAAATGAGGGAGATGGAAAACCAGCATGGAAAAATAATGTACCTCAACAGCGGCGACTGGATAGAAAATTTAACCGCACTGGAATATGTAAATGGCGAATGGGAAATTTACAGATTTGATAATAATGCGATGCTGAACATGATTGTAAATGAACCGGAAGAAGAAGCAGAACTGAACAACAACCAGTTATTTGATAATCTTATGGAAGAATTTAATTTATTAAAACGATAATGAAAATACTATACGCCATACAGGGTACTGGCAATGGGCATTTAAGCAGGGCAAGGGATATCATCCCTATCCTGCAGCAAAAAGGCGAGCTGGATATTTTAGTAAGTGGCATACAGGCGGATGTAGAACTTCCTTATACCGTAAAATATAAATTCAAAGGGCTTAGTTTTATTTTTGGAAAAAAAGGTGGCATTGATTTAATCGCCACTTACAAAAAGAGCAACTTAAAACAACTTTACAAAGAAATTAATAGCCTTCCCATTGAACAATACGACCTGGTAATAAATGACTTTGAACCGGTAAGTGCATGGGCCTGTAAAATGAAACGCAAAGAATGCATTGGGTTAAGCCACCAGGCGGCGGTAATAAATAAAAAATCCCCCAAACCAAAAAAAATAGACCCTGTAGGTAAAGCGGTGCTACACAACTATGCTCCGGTTACGGAAGCGTATGGCTTTCACTTTGAGGGATATGATAAAAATATTTTTACCCCGGTGATAAGAAACCAGGTACGAAACGCCCAACCTTTAATCAATGATCATTACACTGTTTATCTTCCAGCATACGGCGATGAAAGAATTATAGAAGTATTAGGAGAAATTAAAAATATCCAATGGCAGGTGTTTAGCAAACATTCCCAAAAAGAATACAAAGAAAAAAATATCCACATCAGGCCAATTAATAATGATGATTTTATTGAAAGCCTTATTACCTGCACCGGCATTTTGTGCGGCGCCGGATTTGAAACGCCTGCCGAAGCATTGTACTTGAAAAAAAAGTTGATGGCCATACCCATGAAAGGGCAATACGAACAGCAATGCAATGCTGCTGCATTAAAAGCCATGGGTGTACCCGTTATTAAAAGTTTAAAGAAAAAACATGCTGATAAAATAAAAGCATGGGTTAAGGGCAACCAGTTTATACCTGTTTATTATCCAGACAATACAGAAACAATAATAAACATGCTGATAAAAAAACATGGCGCTGCCGTAACAAAAAACAATATTGTATCAGGCGAAGCCGTTCACTCCGTAAAAAAATTAAAAGATACAAGCCTTGGGAAAATATTAACTCAATTTGCTGAATAAAGGATATGCGGTTCACTAAAAATGATTTTGGGGATGACTTCAAATGGGGTGTTTCCACTGCTGCCTACCAGATAGAAGGCGGCCACGATATTGATGGAAAAGGCCCGTCTGTTTGGGACACTTTCGCTCAAAAAAAGAAAAAGATATTTAATAACGATAACGGAAACATCGCCTGCGATTTCTATAATCAATATGCAAACGATATTGCCCTGATCTATAAGCTCAATATCCCTAATTATCGTTTCTCTATTTCCTGGAGCCGCATATTACCACAGGGGGTTGGCGCTGTAAACCACCAGGGCATTGACTTTTACGATAAAGTAATTGATTTCTGTTTGGAGTTGAATATTGAACCCTGGATAACTTTGTATCATTGGGATTTGCCAGAAGTACTTCAACAAAAAGGTGGCTGGACAAACAGGGAAATCATTCACAGGTTTAGTTATTTTGTTGATTGCTGCATTAAAAAATTCGGCGACAGGGTAAAGCGCTGGATGGTATTAAATGAGCCAATGGTATTTACCGGTGCAGGTTATTTTTTAGGAGTGCATGCACCGGGTAAAAAGGGATTGAGTAATTTTTTGCAGGCTGCACATCATGCCGCACTTTGCCAGGCAGAGGGCGGAAGAATTATAAGAGCATTGAGAAATGATTGCAAAGTTGGCACTACCTTTTCTTACTCTCATGCAGAGCCTTACAGAATGAATGATGAAAAAGATATAAAAGCTACGGTAAAAGTAGATGCACTGCTTAACCGTATGTTTATAGAACCATTGCTGGGTATGGGTTATCCAACGGCAGACTTAAAAATACTAAACCGTATTGAACGCTATATGTACCCTGGTGATGAAAAGAAACTAGAGTTTGATATGGACTTCATCGGCCTGCAGAATTATACCAGGGAAATAGTAAGCCACGCCCCTTTTATGCCTTTTGTAAAAGCAAAAATTATCAAAGCAAGCAAAAGAAATGTGCCGCATACATTAATGGATTGGGAAGTACATCCGCCTTCCATATACAAAGCATTAAAACGATATAACATGTACGGGCAAATAAAAGAAATTATTGTAACAGAAAACGGAGCAGCTTTTACAGATACCTGCGAAGATGGCAGAGTAAATGATTGTAAACGGGTAAAGTTTTTGCAAGATTACATTGCACAGGTTTTATTGGCAAAAAAAGAAGGTGTAAGAGTGAATGGCTATTTTGTATGGACACTGCTTGACAATTTTGAATGGGCAGAAGGCTTTTACCCCAGGTTTGGTTTGGTGCATGTGGACTTTACAACACAAAAACGGGTTGTAAAAGATTCAGGCAAATGGTACAGCCAGTTTTTAAAAAATACGGTGGCCGCTTCTATGGAACTGTAAGAGAGAGAAGCAACCAAAATGAAATATTGATTGTTTAATTAAAGGTTAACCGAAGTATAAAATCAAACTGGTAATTTTAATTATACGTCACAACGGGTAAATCAGTGAAATTTTGTTTTGTTAAATAAACAAAACAAAACAGGTTGCCCCTATCCCTCCCGATGAACCGGGACAGGCTTTCCCGAAAAATCGGGATGTTCCAAAAGGGTAGGTCTTCTGCCAGTTCATCAACTACTACTTATGAACCGCCCAGTATAACGCAATTAAAGTTCCCCAATGGTATTCAGTACAAGAGGGCGATGCAACGATGAACCACATTGCTTCACTGCCTGGACAAAAATTATTTTATTCACGATTTTGACCTTTATGCTGTAAAGTATTTATATTTCAAAAAGAATTTCCCGGGTAAATATTGAGATGGAATGTTTAAAAAAGCGCCGTACCATTATCTTTGCCCTTAGCGGGTTATCTGTCTAAAAATTTCCCGCACTACATTTTATCATGAACAAATATTTCTTTATCGCCGCTCTTTTTCTTATTTCCATTTTTATAGGTTGCAAACCATCCACACAGTTCGAAGAAATTAAATCATCCCATTCAGGCATCCATTTTAATAATCAGATTACGGAAAGCGATTCCCTCAATCCATTGGATGTTGAAAATATGTACAACGGCGGGGGCGCAGGGATAGCTGATTTTAATAATGACGGCCTGATGGATATTTATTTTACCGGCAACATGGTTGCCAATAAACTCTATTTGAATAAAGGCGATTTTAAATTTGAGGATATAACTGATAAAGCTGGCGTTGCCGGAGAAGGGAGATGGTGCCGCGGCATTAGCATAGTGGATATTAATAATGATGGGCGGATGGATATGTATGTTTCCGCCACATTGATGAAAGACCCTAAGAAAAGAGAAAACCTTCTTTACATAAATGAGGGAATTGATGCGAATGGTATCCCTCATTTTGCAAACAAAGCGCCGGATTACGGGATTGCCGATACCTCACACACTACCATGGCCGCTTTTTTTGATTACGATAACGATGGCGACCTGGACATGTACCTGCTGGTAAATGAAATTCTGAAAGGCCAGTTTCCCAATACCTTCCGGCCCATTCTAAAAAACAGCGAACACCCCAATACCGATAAATTATTCAGGAACGATTGGAGCGACAGTTTACAACATCCTGTTTTTACGGATGTATCGAAAGTTGCCGGTATTACCATGGAAGGTTATGGGCATGGGGTGAACATTACCGACATCAACAGGGATGGCTGGAAAGATATTTATGTGGCGAACGATTTCCTTTCCCCCAATAATCTTTTCATCAATCAACGAAACGGAACATTCGTGGACGAAGCGCAAACTTATTTCAAGCACGTTGCGGAGAATGCGATGGGTACTGATATCATTGATATCAATAACGACGGATTGGATGATGTGGTGGAAATGGATATGAGCCCGGAGGATAATTTCCGGAAAAAGATGATGGGCAATGCGCTCAGCTATCAGCGATACCAAAATAATGATCGTTATGGATACCAGCATCAGTATGTTCGAAATGTATTGCAGGTAAACCAGGGGCCCCGGGTGCTGCGGAACGATTCAATCGGGCCGCCCATTTTCAGCGATCTGTCTTTTTTTGCGGGCATCGCTGAAACGGACTGGAGCTGGGCGCCCCTGGTGAATGATTTTGATAATGATGGTTACCGCGATATCATCATCACCAATGGATTTCCCAAAGATGTAACCGATCATGATTTTATCGCCTTTCGCAACATGGCGAATACGCTCGCTTCCACAAAGGATATTGTGGCGCAGATACCGCAGGTAAAAATTTCAAATTACGCCTTTAGGAATAATGGTAACCTCACTTTTACCAATACCACTAAAGATTGGGGATTATCTACTCCCACATTTTCCAATGGAGCGGCATCAGCCGATTTGGATAACGATGGAGATCTGGACTTTGTAATTAATAATATTAATGATGAAGCAGGTGTTTACCGCAATAATGAAAGAGAACTGAATAAGGAGGGCCATTACCTGCAAATACAATTTGGGGGCGACAGCTTAAACATAAATGGCCTGGGCGCATGGGTGGAACTTCATTATGGTAATGGTAAACAGCAGGTTTATGAAAACACGCCTTATCGTGGTTATTTATCCACTGTTTCCAGCATTGCGCACTTTGGCTTAGGTGAAATTAATTCTGTTGATTCCGTACTCATTAAATGGCCAAATGGCAAGATGCAATTATTGGAAAATGTAAAGGCGGGCCAGGTGTTGAAAGT
>JANOTW010000707.1:0-1653 GCA_031416575.1 Ferruginibacter sp. | reverse complement strand
TGATACAATACCTCTGTACCATCGCCATATCAGATGGATTTAAACCTGGTGAAATTTTTAACGAAATAAAAAGCACGTATTGCTTTGGTGGTATTACGGATGATGAATGGCAGGAGGTTTTATTCTTTCTTACACAGGGGGGCAGGGCATTGCAGCAATATGATGAGTATAAAAAAATTGTAGTCACAGAAGGTGTTTACCGCATAGAGAACCGGCGGATGGCCATGCGCCACCGGATGCATATTGGTACCATCGTAAGTGATGCCATGCTGAAAGTAAAATTTATTAGTGGTGGATATGTAGGGGTGATAGAAGAATATTTTATTTCGCGTTTGCAACCGGGCGATGTGTTTACATTAGCCGGAAGAAACCTGGAGTATGTGATGATAAAAGACATGACGGCACTGGTAAGAAAATCGAACAATAAAAAATCAATCGTTCCAAGCTGGATGGGGGGCAGGATGTCGCTTTCAGCGAACCTGGGACAAAAATTAAGGGAAGTATTGGCCCCCTCTAATTCTCCCCCGCCGGATAGCGGGGAGGCTTATGAAGAGATAACCGTTTTAAAACCGCTTTTACAATTACAGGAAAAGCTTTCCTGCATCCCCACCGAAAATGAATTATTAATTGAACACATGGAAACCAAAGAAGGCTTTCATGTATTTGTATATCCTTTTGAAGGCCGCCTGGTGAATGAAGCGATGGCGGCGATATTGGCTTACCGGATCAGCCTTATCACGCCCATCACTTTTTCCATTGCAATGAATGATTACGGATTCGAGTTGCTCAGCGACCAACCCATACCGATAGATGATACGAATGCTCATGAACTTTTTTCATCCGGCAACCTTTTGGCCGATATTCAGAAAAGTGTAAACTCAACAGAGATGGCTAAACGTAAATTCAGGGATATTGCTGTAATTGGCGGGCTCATTTTCCAGGGAATGCCTGGCGGGCAAGTGAAGGCAAGGCACCTGCAAAGCAGCGCTGGTTTATTGTTCAATGTATTTAGTGAATACGATGCCAGCAACGTGTTACTAAAACAAGCCTACCGCGAAGTGCTGGATCAGCAAATGGAAGAAGTACGATTAAGAAATGCCCTGCAACGAATAGCGGCAAGCAAGATCATTATTAATTTCCCGAAAAAGCTAACGCCCTTTTGCTTTCCCATAATAGTAGATGGGCTCAGCCGCAACAATCTTTCGTCAGAAAGATTTGAGGACAGGGTGAAACGGATGCAGGCGCAACTGGAAAGTTAAAAACGGATGCCTGATGTCTGATGTCTGATTTTTTGATGTCTGATTTGTGTTGGCACTTTTAAAGGGTGCATTTCAAATTTTCGCTCCACTTATCAAGGCCGTGGTCGGTGGGACACCGACCACTCGCTCGCTGCCCCTGGCTGGTGTCCCACCAGCCAGCGAAAATTTGAATTGCACCCCTTTTAAAGTACCGGCGGGGTTTTTATTGCTGCGCAATGTGCGGATGGATGAAACCCTGAGGTTTGACAAACTTTGAATTTTTAGTCAATAGTGGTGGAATTTAAAGCTTTTTACTACACGGGTGATGCGATGGGGTGGAAGCAAAATATTGATGGCCCTATTAAACGCGGGGTTTACATTGTTGGTGATTTTATAATTTCAGAACTCCCTGCCC
>JANOTW010000706.1:0-28886 GCA_031416575.1 Ferruginibacter sp. | reverse complement strand
CATTTAGCAACCTTTTATTTACTTATACTGCGCAAGGGTTAAAAAAATGAGTTACAGTTTTGTTGTCCTAACGAAGAAGCAGCTATGGGCAACATCGTTGTGTCACTCTCTTGTACCGCATACCAATGGGGATCTTTAAATGTGTTATAAATTAAAACACCGATTAAATTTTAAGATTATCAGATAAATTAAATTCACTGTTTTACCCCATGTGCAGAATAAGTTAACGCCTACCGCAGCGGGGTGGAATATAAAGAGAAAATGATTCAACAAGCCGCGGTGGGTTTTACCTGCAGGTTTAATTTAGTGCCTGCAAGAAAACGCATCATTTTTCAGTTTAACCTCTGAGTCATATTTCGGTTTCAGGCAAGATTTTACAAAATCGGGAAGTGATTTGAAAATATTACCAATCGTATATAAAATAAAAAATATAACCTGATTGCTCTTTTTCTGATGTGGGTGCATAGCTCTCCCATCTTTTTCTTATGGAAGCCTCTGTTTTGCCTCAGGCTGCCCGTTTCAGCTTTAGCTTTAACTCTTCAACCAGTTGCTTTGCTTAAAGCGCATCCCCTAATATATGTAGGTTGTAGGCTAAAACACTTAACCCTACGCACCGCCTGTAATTTTTCAAGCCTTTGTCCAGGCACCGGTTGAGGCCATGGTGTTCCAGCATAGATATTGCTTTCCCCCGCACTGTACCCATTACGAAGCTGCTTAAATTCCGGTAAGCTTTCACGTGCTTTATCCGCTTTGTTGAGCCGTCCTTAGGAAGTATTACCTGCTCTATTCCTGCATCCTGCAGGGTGGCCAGGTTATCGTTACTAAAAAACCCTTTGTCAATCCGCCTGCGGCGGAGTAAATATTTTTGCCAGGGAAGTTCTTTTTTACCCGCTCAGAGAAACCACTTATACTGCACAACGGGTAAATTAGTGAATTTTGTTTTGTTTGATTACCAAATAAAATAGCCCTTTTTTTAGTTTATAACGCAATTAAAGATCCCAAATGAGATGCGGTACAAGTACCCAAATAAGCCGCGGCAGATTTTTCGCTCATTACAACGTGGGTAAAGATCCAAATTGGTATGGCGTACAAGTGAGTGACACAACGATGATGCCCAATGCTTCACTGCCCGGGCAACAAAAAGCAAGTTGTATAGGAGAGGGCGATGCAAGGATGATCACCATAGCTTCTTAGCCCGGACAAAAAATTTATTCAAGTTTTTTTCCGTTGCAAAGCATATCAACTCGCTTGCATTAAACACACCTGTAATTAGATTTTTGCTGCTATAATATTGAATATATGAAAAAGCCCACTCGATATCGAATGGGCTTTTTCAAAAAAACTATTTATTTAATACCCGGGATTTTGTTGTCCTTTTAAACCAGGATTAATATCAATTTCCCTTTGTGGAATTGGTAATATTACTTTAGGGTCAACACATGGTTTTGAAATGGAGGCAGCTGGCCCTGATGAACGTAAAGGCAATCCTTTTCTTAATAAGTCCATTCTTCTATGCCCCTCAAAAGCGAGTTCTTTGCGTCTTTCATTTAAAATGGCATTAACCAAAGCTTGTTTGGTAGTAAAAGTAATTAACGTCCAGGCAGCAAGGCCAGCTCTTGTGCGTAAGGCATTGATTAAATCAATTGAAACCTGATTTATTCCATCTTTTTCAGCTAAAGCTTCGGCCCTGTTCAAATACATTTCTGTAACCCGTATGACTGGTGCATTATCCGCATTGGTTCTAGCATCAAAATATTTTAAGGGAAATCTTCTCCTCGGACCATCTGAAGCTACTGCCGAATCGCTTATACCCAAACGCCTATCGCCGGGTTCTTCTAAATAAGCTTGTACAAGGCTTGTACTGAAAGGCGCATCACCCCTGCCTCCCACTGACGCAGGACGGTGATAAGAAGCCATGCCACCAGCGCCTGTTCGGGAATTATCAGTCGTAGTCATTTGAATAGTAAAAATATCTTCCGCAGAATTAGCATCATAAAAAGCATAATTAGCGGCTAATACATAGGTAGGCGTTGCAGTAATCACCTCATTAGCCCTGGTAGCCGCTTCTGTCCATTCTCCCCTGTATAAATGAAAGCGTGATAAAAGCCCCCTGGCGGCACCTTTTGTTGCCCTGCCCCTGGTATCGGTCGCAGTGGCATGTCTAGCAGGTAAATCGGTAAGGGCTTCTTCTAAATCTTTTTTGATCTGAAGATGAACCACGTTAACGGTACTTCTCGCCGGAAATTCAATTTGACCGGGGGCAAATTCCTTTAATACAAGTGGCACTCCCAGATTACTCCCGCTGCTGCAATTGTAAGGCTGAGCAAATAAATTAACCAATTGAAAATAAGTTAATGCCCTTATGAACTTAGCTTCGGCTACTATCTGCTTTTTTAGTGAATCGGTAAAGCCTGTTTCTGTTATGCCAGGCAAACGATCAATAATAGAGTTTGCCCTTAGTATTACCCTGTAATGATTTTGCCAGATGGGAGCTATGCTGGTATTAACTGAAAGAGTAGTATATTGGCTAATCTCCTGAAGTGTTGGAAAGGAACCGACAAATTCTACATTATCCGACTGATAATCCCCTATAATCAGCGGCAAGCCGCCAAACACATCTAAAAGTTGTGAAGTGCTGTAAACGCCAATTAAAGCCGCCTCTGCTCCCGCTTTGGAAGTAAATACTGTCTGGTCTGATAAAGACTGCTCGGGCATTATTGCCAGCTCTTTTTTACAGGCTGCAAAGGAACAAACCAACAATAATAGTATAGATAATTTATAGAATTTCATAAATTTTTTAATTTAATAGTTTAGAAACTAATATTAAGACCTAATGTAAATGTTTTTGCCTGTGGTAAGGCAAAAAATGACTGACCTTGAATTAAGCTGCCGCCATTCGCAGACACTTCCGCATCCGGCCCGCGAAAATTTTTATCCTGAATAATGAATAGGTTTTGTCCCAACACATAAAAACGGGCGCTACTGATGAACTTTATTCTTTCTGCCACCTTCTTGGGAAGCCTGTAACCTATTGAAAGCGTTTTTAAACGTGCATACGACCCATCCTGCAATTGCAATGTAGATAATTGATTGAAAATAGGAGCTGTCGTACTTGCTAATCCCGGAGCAAAAGCCTGATCACCTGCCTTTCTCCAGTAATTCAGGAGCAAGGTACTTTTATTGAAAGAGCCTGTTCCAATGTTTTCCGTAAATTCCAATCCACTAATCAACACTTTATTGCCGTAGGTGAAATTAAAGAATGCCGAGAAGTCAAATTCTTTAAAACGTAATGAATTAGTAAAACCACCTGTGTATTTTGGAATAGCGCTGCCTATAATTTGCCTGTCTGCGGCAACGGGATTGATAGTAGGTTTACCACTCTTATCTAACCATTCCGCATTGCCGGTTGTTGGATTTACGCCAATGTATTTGATCATGTAAAAAGAATTTCTTGAATAACCCACAATGGCGCGTTGTGCCCCGGAAATAACCAGGTGGTTGCGGCCCGCCTCATCCTTGTTGGTAGGTAATGAAAGTACTTTATTATCAAGGAATCCGAAGTTCAAAGATGTATTCCACTCAAAATCCCTGGATTTAATATTAACCGTATTCAATTCAATATCAACACCTGTGTTCTCTATTTCGCCGATATTTTGATTAACTGAAGGAAAACCTGTAGTAAAGGGGAGCGGAACATCAATAAGATTATTTATGGTACGCTTATTATAAACATTTAAATTAAGGTTTATTCTTGATTGAAACAGTGAAGTGGATATTCCGATATCCCATTGATTTGTTTCCTCCCATTTAAGATTTGGATTCGAAATTTGATTCGGGTTCAGACCGGGAGTGCCGCTATAATCTGCGGCTATACCGCCGCCGAATAATCCTAAAGATGGAAAATCACCGCCAATTCTATCATTGCCAGAGGTTCCATAACTGGCTGTAAGCTTAAGGTTGTTTATAAAATTTACTCCTTTAAAAAAATTTTCGCTGGAGATTATCCAACCACCTGATACAGCCCAAAAAGTTCCATATTGATTTTTTGATCCAAAGCGGGAAGAACCATCACGCCGAACAGAACCTTCAAGTAAATAACGTTCTTTGAAACGATAATTCAGCCGGCTGAAATAAGATTCTAACGCATATGCGCTACGCGATGCAAAAGTAGTAGTGGGAGTGGCGCCTGAAGCAACATTGGGTAAGGCATCACTAGCAAAGCCGGCTGCTGCCACAGTTATATTATCATAATTTGTTTTTTCAAAACTTTGCCCCAACAGCACACCAACAAAATGATTTCCAGAGCGTTTTTCATAGTTAAGTGTGTTGGTGGTAAGCCATTTTCTGTTTTGTTGAATTGCTCTGGAAGCAGAACCTCCCGGAGTTACAATGTTTACACTGCGGCTTCTTTCCTCTGTTTGTACATTATCTATACCCCAATCCGATCTAAATTTGAGATTGTCTATAAGGGTAATGTCAACAAAAGCATTACCAGTATTGCGGCCTGACCTGAATTCATTTGTATTTAACGCCTCAATAGCCAAAACGTTCGCAATGAATCCTGTATTCACAAAATTGCCGTTTGCATCACGCGGCTGAACATAAGGTAAAAAAAGCGTTGCCGCTGTTAAAGGTGCAAATGTATTATTTTCTACTCCAATACGGTCACTGTTTGTATTGGAGATACTTAGGTTAGCTCCTACCTTAACTCTTGCAGAAATATCATGGTCTAAATTTATTCTTCCTGATAACCGCTTAATATCGTTACCAACTGTAAAGCCCTTTTCTTTTAAATAAGAGCCGCCAATGTAAAAACGGGTTCTGTCATTACCGCCCGCAGATGATAATGAATATGAATTTATGTTACCTTGCCTTACTACACCATTCACCCAATCAAAATTTCCTGCCGGAAACGTAGGCACCGCCAAACTCCTGGCTGTTCTATAATCTGTTACAAAAGTTTTAAATTGGTCTGCACTCATTAAATTGGGCAAACTTGTAGGATTTGAAACGCCGGAGTAATAATCAAGGTTTACCCTTGTTTTTTGGTTATTTGTACCCCTTTTTGTTTTAATTATAATTACACCATTTGTACCGCGGCTTCCGTAAATCGCTACAGCGGCGGCATCTTTTAATACCGTCATGGATTCAATATCATTAGGGTTCAAATCAAGCAAAGGGTTCAGGCCTGAACCTCCTCCCTGAGCGCCAGAAATCACATCATCATTCAGGGGAACGCCATCTACTACATATAATGGTTGGGTACCCCCCAATAAGGAGGATGCGCCCCTTACCTGAACATTTGGCGCTGCACCAAGTAACCCGGATGAATTAACCATGTTAACCCCAGCGGCACGGCCCTGCAAAGCCTGGGTAGGGGATATGATTGGCATATTGGCAAATTCATCCGCTCTTATTACTGAGGCGGCCTGGGTTCTTGTTCTTTGTGCCTGGGTGCCATAACCTACTACTACTACTTCCTGCATAGCTCTTTGTTCTGAAACTAATGCGACCACTATATTGGATGAATTCTTAATAGGCACATCTTGTGTAGCCAATCCAACAGAGGAAATAGTAAGTGTGTTCACTTTAGGACCTACTACTAAAGAAAAAGCTCCTTCAGCATTGGTAACAGTTCCAACCCTGGAATTCTTAACAAGAACGGATGCGTCTGGAACAGGATTTCCTTCCGCATTTTTTACAACACCGGTAATTGTACGTGTCTGTGCGCTAACTCCTGAAGAAAACAGCAGGATTATGCACAGGTAAAATAATTTCTTCATAAGCTCTTTTTAAATTTTTAGATTTTTTTAAAAAATGTCTCAACCTGAATATTTATAGACAATTAACATTCCGATAACGTTGCATTAAGGAAAATTGTTTATAAAATTTCATGAGCTGCAAATTTTGTGGTTTTGCTTTTAATTACCAAATATAATTTTACTTTATTTTAACAGAAAAGAATTTCCCGAATTTGGAATGGATGGTGAACATTAAAAAAGGCCGTCCTTTTTAGACGGCCTCCTCTTGTTGTTTTTATAAAGTATTATAGGCTCAAAGGCTTTAAATAATTAGAATCAATTTTGATTAAAGGATAAATAAAAAGAGCAGCATCCCTATGAAAGCTACCCTTTTTGCTAATTACTATTTAAAAAACTTGAACTGTAAACATGGTAGGTTTAATAAGTTTTCGTGCAAAACGTTTTAACCTTCCACTGAATCATAAATACATTTTTTGCTAATCCTTTAATCCGAGGTATGCCTTTACCTGCTTATAATCATTCCAATTAATAGTATTAATAGTATTAATACTATTAATTCCACGGCCAGCCTTTATACCTCCGGGAATAAGAACATATCTGTATTGAAAATGACGATACGCCCTACGGGTAAATGAGCTTACATTCCCTGTAGATATTAGTGTAATTTTTTGATTCGTGAAATAGGGATTTATTATTACACCTAAAAGAAAAGGCTCGTAAACAGGTAATGTCATTACTACCTGGCCGTTGGTAGAGTCGCTTCCCGCATTAAAATAAACTTTTATTGCGCCTCTGTTTAAAATGGAATCAACCAACCTAGGCGCAGCAATTTCTGCAAACCAACCGGTACTGTCTGCACCTTGATATGTTACATTTAACCAGTCGGAATAAATTACATTGGCTGTACCGACAGTTCCGGCAGCACCTGTAGTTCCGGTAGCACCAGCAGCGCCAGAGCCACCTGGAGATCCCTGAGGCCCTGCTGGCCCTGTTGACCCCGCAGGGCCTTCTTTAGTACAAGAGGCAATTATTAATGTAATTGCTAATAATAAAATACATGGGGTGCTAAATAACTTAATTTTCATGAGCTTTTGGTTTTAAAATTATTATTAAAATTTTGGTACTAAATGCGATTAAAGGGAATTATCATGAAATATTAATCCCTGCTGTAACTAAAATCAATTTATACAAATTTTTAGAGAAAACAGCTTAAATATTCCTGATTGTTTTTTAAAATAATATTTTAAAGTTATAAGATGTCTTTTAATATAAAAATTTTTGTTTGGTTACAACTCCCACGTAACCCATGATTTCCCATTTGAAGCGCTAACCATATCATAGGTAGTTCCACTCGTTTGTACAAAATAATAACCGCTTGAATTATATAATAAAGTTCTGCTCTGAGCGGCGGGGCCAGTGGCAGGATGAGTTCCATAATTACCCAATTGAATAAATATAGCACGGCCATCTGCTGTAAAAGTTGGAATGCGTGGTGCAGTACCGTAAATAATAGAAGCAGCATTACCGGCAGCATTTATAAAAACAGGACCAAAAAAATCATTGTTGGCGGCAATCTTAGGCCAGTACGCTAAAAAATAATAAGTAGATGTACCGCTGGTAAGCGATTGAATTCCAAAAGCATCATCTACACCATTTACATGAAATCCCTTAGCGGAAATCCAGTAAGTGTTTCCATTATTAACAGCATCATCCCACCATCTTTTTGGCGCTGCTACATCCACTTTAATTGGAACTACAATAGGAGTAATAGTTGCAGCAGTTCCACTAACAGTTAAATTAATTGTTTCGGTAGCCTGGTTCCACGTTATATTACTAAAGCCTGAAATTATTTGAGTTCCATTGACAAGTGGGGTAGTGAAAACAATGCCGCCGGCAATAAAATAATATCCGGTGCTAAAAGTCTTAAGATTTCCGTTTGCATCAAGCCAGCCAAAAATAAACTGACGGGAAACGGGATCAATTTTCACATCGTATAACTGAGCCCCAATTGTTAATCGTTTGAAGTAAGTTAAAATTTTATTGATGTATAGCCCATTAGCCAAGGCGCCACTGTTGTAGGCATCTTCTTCAGCTTTAGTGGCTCTGACAAGCACCATTTTACTACCATTAAATCTGCCCACAAGCTTAATGATATCAGTCGTTGCCGTATCAAAATAAAATTCAAAATCAGATGATAATCCTGCTCCGCGAACTCCGCCACTAACTGTTTCATTAGGGTCGGATAATACATGCAGATAAGAATAGGTATCAAATATCAGGCTTGGCTGTTGTAAAGCCTTTAAGCGGTAGCTGCTTTGCTTAATAGTAACAGCGGATAAAGAATCAAAGTCTGAAAACATCACCACCCTGTTTTCATTATTAAACTTAAAATAAAAACTATAGGCAGAACCTTTGCCGCTATCAACTTTTATTAATGCTTTCCAACCATTTTGAGCACCGGAAAGCTGGGCCTGATAAGCAGCAAGTTTTTCACTTAGTCGTTCATCCGGCGATTTATCAAATACAGACTTATCCTCTTTCTTACATGAAGATATACCCGCGGCTAATATAAAAATGATTATTAAAGCTTTTTTCATTTTGTAATTTTAATAAGATATTTTTTATACAACTAATAAAGAAGGGCGTTTATGGCCGTTTTACTTCTTGCCTGCAAGCTGCGAAAATCAATATTCCAGGACTGTTTAAAATAACTCACCACCACTGCTTCCTTTTGTCTTAGTCTCGCTTTGGCAACTGCGGCTGTAGTTCCATTAGGGGTAGTTCCCGTGTAGTTGATACTGTTAACATACTGGTCGAACCAGGCTTTACCTTCCACTATCATTAATGAAACCATTTCGGCCCAATCTTCACCCTTTGCTGAAATAGCGTATTGTGAAATAAAACCTTCATTCTTGGCTTCATCAGGAAAAACATTTAACCAGTCGGATGTATAAGAACTTGCACTTGACTGACTAAATTCAATAGGAACTTTAATATTCTGATCAAGAATATGAGCGTATTCATGATGAATCGTGTTGAAGACTTGTTTTACATTATCAGTATCGCTTAATACATAACCAGGCATTCCTTTTATACGGAAATCATTTACATCATACAATGTAACTTTACGCCCTCCTTCAGCAGTTCCTAATTTTACAGCTCCACGTACATAGGCCGGGCTTCCAACCAATACAAAAAATTTGGGACTAATATTTTTAAAAAACAAAAGGCCTGCTTCTGTAATATAAGGATTTATCCATGCTTTCTTTATAGCACCCATAAGAGGTATTATTTTTTCTTCTTTTGGAGGCACTAATACTCTATTAAAATCAGCTTGTAACTCGCCCTGGTCCCACTTAAACTTAACTGCAATATTGTAGGGAACAGTTAAAGTGTCAAGTATCCATTTATCAATTGGCCCGGATACCCAGGTATCACCTCCGAGGCCGGGAATATTATCAACACTCCCCAGCGGATCCTCCTTTTTACAGGAGGTTACAAAAATTCCCATTGATAATACGACTATTATTATTTTTATTGCTTTCATGTTTTAATTATACTAATTTAAATAAATTTTATCGGGGATTAGCCGCTAATCCTGCAAGTGATGTTGAGGGGGGTATTTGTATCACTTTACGCAGATCATCTGCTGTAAGCGTCAAAGTTTGTCCATCCTTTGTAGTGTGTATTACAGGCGTTTTATATCTTAAGATATCGAACCAACGCATACCTTCATGAATAAATTCCGCCCTCTTATAATATAAAATAGCCCTTATTAAACCATCCCGGATATTACTTGTATTAAACACACTATTGATCTTAGCCGCAGATATATTATTGGTTGCAGGGTTATAATTATTAATTCGTGTGCTGGCGTATGTATTAAGATTTGCAAGTGCAGCGGCAGTATTACCTGTATAAGCATACGCTTCCGCCTGGTTAAACAATACTTCTTCTACTGTAAACAGGGGCACCATTACATATGGCGTTCCGATATTTGCATTTACGGAAACTTTTACAAAATACTCATCGATTTTAGGAACCAGCGCATGAGTTCCTTCATTAATAGAATATAAAGTGAATGCAAAATTACCGCCTGTTAAAGGATCCGGTCTTGGAAATATTTGGCTTTGTTTTGTTGGATCTACCCCGTAACGGTTAGTATAATAATTGCGGGCCCATAAAGAGGCGGTTTCAACCAAAAGAAGGTTTGCAGGTTCAGTAGTTTTAGCATATATCTTAAATAGTTCAGTAACATCTGTTATGTTTTTATAGGCTGTATTCCACTGGCGTAAATTGGGTGCAAAATTATTTCCGGGTATTGCAGCAGTAGCATAACTTATTACTTTATTGTAATCTTTTTTAAATAAGTAAAAGCGTGTGGCAAAAGCATTGGCGGCGGCACGGTTAAAATGATATTTTGGAACCGCATAATTTTTATCCTGTATCAATGGTAATCCCTCTAATAAATCCCTTTCTACCTTATCATAAACATACGTTACGGTTTTTCTCTCATATTGCTTAATAAATACGGTTTCGGGTTCGGTAACATAAGGTATTCCCTGATCTGAAGATGCCGTGGCCGGATCATAAAATTTAGAAAAAAAGTTTACTAACATAAAATGAGCGTAAGCTCTTGCCACTAACGCTTCACCTTTTTGTGCACTATAATCAGCAGGGTTAGCTGATTTACTAATTGTTTCCAATGCCTGATTTGCGGCTGCTATCGCGGTATAACATCCATACCAGTAAAACTCAGGAGAGTCCTGTTGATTTTCACGTGTGTCAATAAAAAAATAAGGATCGTGAATGGTGTTATCAGAACCACCATTACCAATGTCTGTTACATTATCAGACATTGACTCTGCAAAAGGTTGATAATTTGCCTGTGGATAAGCCGTGCCCAATAATTGAGCTACTTTTTCAGGAGTATTCAATTTAGCCCTGTTATCAGGTTCCTTTTCCAGAAATTTATTGCAGCTTAAACTTATGGCGAACAGGAAACAAAAGGAAATATAAAAAAATATTTTTTTCATGTTTTTATTTTTACAATACAGCTTTTAATGAAAGAGTAAATTGTTTTTGGATAGGTTGGGCCACGCCTCCTGTATTAAAAAATTCAGGATCCTGCCCTTTTAATTTCTTATCAGAATAAATCAACCATGGATTAGCAGCCACAGCGGTTAGGGACAGCGCATTAAGATGTATTTTTTTTAATATATCCTCACTGGCACTGTAAGAAAGGGACACCGTTTTCAATCTTACAAAACTTCCATCTGCTACTCGTTCAGTGGAATAATTATAATTATTATATGGATAATTACCGTTACTATTTACAAGATAGCGCTCATAGGCCTGCAGAACGGAAGGAACGTTAGTTTTAGTTTCATCGCCAGGCATTACCCATCTGTCAATAAATTCTTTTGGCAAAGCATCAAAATCCGAATAGTCTGTTTTAAAAGCAGGATATAACCTGATCTTATTACCAGCCTGGTAAGTAACAAAAATATTTAAGGAAAAAGCTTTATAAGTAAATGTATTGGAAAATCCACCCGTAAATTTAGGATCAACAGATCCTTCAAACTCAAGGTTTGAAATATTCTCATCCTGCAAATAAACATTGGAGTTCAATTCGCCTTTTTCATTTATAAATGCAGGCACCCCTGTTATATGGTCTAATCCTTTATATTTAATTGAAAATAAACTATTAACCGGATAACCTACGGTATTGCCACCTTCCGCTTTTACCAGGTCAAAAATAATTGGTTGATTTTTAGCATTGGTTATTTTAGTCTTATTATATCCAAATGTAAAATTGGTTCTCCAACCCCAATTCCTTGCTTTAATGATCTGGGCGCCAATTAATGCTTCCGCTCCATGCGCTTTCATATCCGCATAATTAGCGGCTTTAATCGCCTCACCACCTATTCCCCCTGTTTTGATAAGGCTGATCAGGTCAAAACTCTTTCTTTGGTAAACATCAAAACTCACATTTACCTTTCCGTTGAACAAACCAGCATCCAGGCCTATATTGGTTTGATAATTTTTTTCCCATGTAAGATCAGAATTTTCAAGATTTACGATTTGTATTACAGATTCCCTTTCAGTAGGAAAGGTTCTGTTTGTTGTAATACTTTTTAAAACAACGCCTGAGTTGGTTGCCGGTCCCAGGCTTGCGGTAAGGCCATAGCTTGCCCGTAATTTCATATAATCAATCCAATTAACATCTTTAATAAAAGATTCTTCATCAATATTCCATGCACCACCAAAACTCCATGTAGGCAGCCACCTCGCTTCTTTAGAAGAACCTAGTTTGTTTGAGCCATCATAGCGTACCGTACCATAAAAATTATATTTTTTATCAAAAGTATATTGGGCATTTAGATAAAAAGCCGCAAACCGGTCAAATTCTTTACTCATTCCATAGTACGGAAAACTTGACTCTAAAGTTTGCTTTAAAATACGGTAATCAACAAAAGGGACGCCTCCATTATCATATTGATAACCGTAGCCGGTGTTTGAGAAATTTTGCCGGTCAGCAGATCTTACCTGCTGCCCTAACAATATATTTACCGCATGTTTGCTATTAAAAGTATTGGTATAGGTGAGGCTGTTTCTAACATCAAACGAAACTAATTTATCTTCCGTACGATTATAAAAACCACCAAATGGCAAAACAACAACTGGCGGAGCCGATGGGTTATCAGGATCCGTATATAAAAATTTATTTGCAGCCGCAATAGTAGCATTTCCATTTGCCCGGTATGCATTAGCCATATTGGCGTTTTCTGTTATTTGATGTTCACGTGAAGATTTTACATAACGTACAGCGCCTATAAAGTCATAACGCAGATGATTGGTGAACTTGTAACCAAGCTCACCTTGTAATTTCAGGTCAACTACATTTAGATCCAGGGTATTATTGGCCAATTCATTAATTATATTAAAGGGAGCAAAATTTCTTCTAAAATATTCAAGGTTACCATTGTCATCATATGCTGTTAGAGTGCGGCTTGTATTTAAAGAATAGCTAAAAGGATTAATATCAAAATCGCGGTCGTACCTGCCTGTAACCGGGTTACTGACACGGCTTAATGCGCCCGGGGCTTTTTGCTGCCGAACTGAAGCAGCAGTAGTAAAACCAGCGGAAAGTTTATCGGTAAAATTATAATTATTACGAAAGTTTAAGGTATAACGTTTTACATTATCCGCAATTGTCCAGCCATTATCATTATAAAAACTTGTAGAGAAAAAGGTTTGGGATTTATCCGTTCCTGATGATATACTTAAGGAATGTTCCTGTGTAAGTGAATTTTTAAATAGTATATCAAACCAGTTAGTATTCGCAAGCGCATATTTTTTAAGAAACACGGCTTTAGCTGCGGTAGTATTTTGTAAAACAAAATTTCCATTCGCATCGGGAATATTTATCAGATCAAACATTTTTCCATAAACACCATAATCCGCCTGGCTTAGAATATCCGAATTCAATATACCCTTACGCTCCAGTTCACCTAATACTGACATCTGCTGGGCAGAATTCATAATATTATACTCACTGTAAACAGGTTTTAATTGAGTGCTAAAATTACTCGTATAAGAAATAACAGGTTTGCCGGAACGTCCTTTTTTTGTTGTGATTACCACCACTCCGTTCATGGCCCTTGCCCCATATAACGCTGTAGCAGCAGCATCTTTCAATATATCAAAGCTTTCAATGTCATTTGCATTAATCCCAGCTACAGAAGAACCTAATAATGTAGTTGGGTCTCCACTTGACAACTGGTCGTTTGATATATTAATAATATCTTCAAGCACTACCCCATCAACAACCCATAAAGGTTTATTATCGCCATTTATAGAAGTGACACCGCGAACACGCACTTTTGGAGCGCTTCCAAATGTGCTTGAAACATTTTGCACTGATACCCCTGCGGCACGTCCTTCCAGCATACGGCTTACGTCAACCACACCATCCACTTTTACATCTTCGGCCTTTAAAGTTACTGCCGCACCGGTAAACTTCTTTCTGTCTATTCTTTGAAAACCCGTTACAATTACATCCTGCAGGTTAGTTATGTCTGTAAGCATTACAAGGCTAACGGTAGTTTGCCCGGCTGATAGTCTTACTTCCTGTGTTTGTAATCCCACATTACTAATCACCAAAGTAGATCTTTCGGAAACACCATTTAAGAGAAACTCCCCGGAAGAGTTAGTGCTGGTGCCGGTTTTAGTGCCTTTTATCGCAACCGTCACATTCTGCAAAGGGCTTCCAACAGAGTCAGTTATTTTACCCCGTATAGTACGGCTTTGTGCATGTACTGCTGTTCCTGAAATCAGGAGGAGAATGATAAAGTTCAAAAGGCAAATAAACTTCTTATAATTTACAGCCCAAACATTGGGCTGTTCCAAAGCCTTTTTTGTCATAACCTTTCTTTAAATGATTTTTTAAATATATGTTTCAGATGCCTTGCGATTAACAAAAAAATATATAAAAATGGTTTTACCTATCAATAAAACTACAAAGAGTTTCTTACATATTTTAAAGTAGCTGTTTAAAATTTATTTTTTATAATACCCCTTAGGTTATCATTGCCACCCGATTTGTACAAATTCAATTCTTTTAAACCAATTTTGATTTTATAAAGTTTTTTAATAGAAATCAGGTAACAAATGGTTTTTCTTCCCTCACCATTTTTAGAATTGTTTAATAAGTTTTGTTATCATATCGCGAAAGGCGTAAAAAAGTGATTTATATTTTTATGAAACCAACTGAAGTGCTGCTATTAAGCATCCCTGTCTGCTTGGCACAGTCAGGCAGGGTTGTGTCCTTTCACTCCCTTTTACCGCATACCATTGGGAAACTTTTCCCACGTGGTAATTAGAAATACATTTTTATATGAGCGTTGTGCTTTTTCATTAGTTAGCAAAATATAAATCACTATTTTATCCCTTGCAAAGTATATTTGCGGATTTTTTTAAAGATATAAATAATTGCCAATTTTAATAAGCAGCTATGATTACCTATAAATATAACTTATTGAACTTGCCATAACATAATAATAAATGAGAAAATTAATAAAAAAAACGCTGCATGAAAAAAAAGTGTTTTTTGTATTAAATCGCTTGATAAATTTTAAGCTGCTAATTTCACTATAGGGCATCTCTAAAAACCTTCCTTATCCTCTCCTTTGGAGAGAGGAATTAAAGGTGAGGTTAAAACAAAAACACAGGTTTTTAGAGATGCCCTATAGCTAAGCGTTGCCTACCTGTATCCTGGTTAAGTACTGTATGTAAAAACATCGTCAACTCTTCTAAAAGCCAGATACAAACTTTATTGGGGGCCTTACCCGGTTTATATTTAAAATCTGTTCATCTTCTTTCTTATTTTCTTGTATTTAATAATAATACCGGCAATAAAACCAGGTTGGTAACAGTTGCCACTAATAATGTAACAGAAGTAAGCCAGCCCAATGCGATAGTACCACCGAAACTGCTAAAACAGAATATTATAAATCCTGCTATCAAAACCAGTGAAGTATATACAATGCTAAGCCCTGTATTTTTAATGGTAGCGGCTACCGTAATATGGATGTTATTATTATGTATGGGCAGTTCCTGTTTATAATTAACCAAAAAACGAATGGTAATATCTATTGCTATTCCCAATGCCACGCTAAAAACAAGTACGGTAGATGGTTTAAGTGGCACACCAGCCCAGCCCATTACGCCGGCTGTAATTACCAGCGGAATCAGGTTGGGTATTAAGGAACAAATTAATATCCTTGCTGATTTAAACAGGTATAACATACAAAGTGAAATGAGTAAAAATGCCCAGAAAATACTTTCTTTTAATCCGCTGATAATAAAACTGCTTCCTTCTAAAAATGTAATACTGGTGCCTGTTAGGTGTACTTTATAATGGCTGGAATCAAACAACTGGCCCGCTCTTTCATAGATGCCTTGTAGTACAATTGGCAACTGTTTGGTACCAATATCCGCCATGTTCACACTTATGCGGGTAGTTTGCCTCGAACTGTCCATAAAAGAGGATAACATTTTCGTGAAATTGTTTTTGCGGCCACTATCTTTCTTATTGGGGCGCAAATATTCCCCTACAAAAGCCCCGTCAAAACTATTGGGTAATAAGTAATTGGCGGAGTCGCCTTCGTAAAAAGCCTGTTTGGCGAACTTTAATCCTTCGGCGATGCTTAGGGGGCGGCTCATCTCTTTTTGTGCCGCTATATATTGTGATAATGAGTCAACTTTTTCAAATACGGCAAGCGCCCTCGTACCCGATAAACCGTTTCGCTTTTTAGTATCCACTACAATTTCGAGCGGCATCACCCCCTTGAAATTTTTCTCAAAAAACTTCAGGTCCGTATATATTTTATCAGTTTTTGGCAAGTCATCCACAATAAAGGCAACGGTATTAAGTTTGAAAATTCCTGCAATGGAAAATACAAGAACCATTGCGGTAATAGCGTAAACCAGCTTTTGATGATTAACTACCCAACCTTCTATTTTTAATAAAAAACCTGTAATCCATTTGTTGTTCAAATATTTTGTTTGGGCCGGTTTGGGTGCCGGTAAATAACTCAATACCGCCGGTAATAAAATAAACGAAATAACAAAGATGAGCATGATACTGATACCGGCCACTACGCCAAACTCCTGTAAGATAGCGCTTTTGGTTAGTGCGAATACCGCAAAACCAATAGCCGCGGAAATATTACAAAACAGCGTAACAATCCCCATCTTGCTAACCATATCCACCAGCGATCTATTTTTGTCGCCGCTGCTTATGTAGGAGGTATGGTACTTGTTGATAAAATAAATGCAGTTGGGAATACCGATTACAACCACCAACGGAGGAGTTAATGCGGTAAGCAAACTTATTTTGTAACCGCATAGTTGCAATATACCGAGGCTCCAGATTACCCCCAGGATAACCACTGCCAGCGAAAGCAACATGTTGCTGAATGAGCGAAAGAATAACAATAATATCAAAGCGCTCAACAATAGTGAACCCATTAAAAATATTTTCATTTCCTTTTGCAGCCTGTCGGCCACCACGGTCCTTATTAAGGGCAGTCCGCTTAAATGTGTTTCAATTTTTGTGCTGTTTTCAAAATTGTTTACGGCTAAAGTAATATCCTTTACTATTTGAGTGCGCTTGGGGGAATTGAGCGAATCCTTGTTGATCCGCACGCCCATTAAGTATGCATGGGTTTCTGCATTGTACAAAAGCGATTTGTAAAAAGGAAGATTGAAGAATACATTTTTTGCGGAATCCAAATCTGTCTGGGTATGGATGCTATCTGAAAATATTTTTACAGCGTTTAGCTTTTCTGTCAGGGAGTCCTTTTGTAAGTTTACTGAGGTTGGAATACTCAACACATCTTCCACATCACTTACTTTTTTTAATTGCTGTTGTAAATTATAATATGCTATAAAATTGTTCAGCTCAAAGAGCTTGTCGCTTTGAACGCCCACTACCAGCACATTCCCATCATCTCCAAATTTTTCCCTGAAATCCTTGTACTCTTTATATTTCGGATTATCGGTGGGGATAGCCCTTGCAAACTCGTAACTCAGTTTGACCTTGCTGGCAAAAAACCCCATTACACCAGTTACACCAAATAACGCTACTAAAAGCGGCAGACGGTAATTGATTACGAAAATTCCTAAACGTTTCCACATAAATGGGTTATTGGTTATGAAGTTGCAAAGAAAAACAATTTGAACGTAATTGAATTGTTTAGATGGCGTAATATTTCCCCGGGCCCGGCTGGCAAGCGGGGAGTTATTCAACGACCTCACTTTCTCCCAACAGTCTCTGAGAGAAGTTATAGAACGCATGATATTTTTATAACTAATCAAGTTGTTATTAGTTTGTTTGTATCAACTTTTTTTGGTTCCAGGCATTTGTTTTTCATGGCAGCATCGTTGTGTTATGTTAATCCCGAACATCGGGACTCTTCTATACAACCATATTTTTTTTGTTGTCCGGGCAGAAGTATTTCATGGCAACATCGTTGCATTGATAATCCCGATAGCGTATGCGTATCGGGACAGTCTATCCCGATAGAGAAGCGTATCGGGACCCCTTCTATACAACCATTCTTTTTTTTTGTCCGGGCTAAGAAGCTATGTGGAGCATCGTTGCATCGCCCTCGTGTACCGCATACCATTTTGGATCTTTAATTGCGTTATACTGAGCGGTTCATCAGGCGCAGTTTATGAACTGGCAGAAGACCTCCCCTTTTGGAACATCCCGATTTTTCGGGAAAGCCTGTCCCGGTTCATCGGGAGGGCCGGGGGCAAAACAGGGTCTTCAAATTACACCTCCCTTTAAAAAACAGTTCGCCATTTGAAAATAAATGACCTGTAAATTTTACCTCCCGATGCATCGGGATTATTAGCGAAACATCAGCCGATCTTATTTGGGTACTTGCCCCGATTTTTTATCGGGGCATCCCGATGTTACACTTGAATCGGGAGTACCGCATACCATTGGGGACCTTGCTTACGTTGTAAATTAAAGAAACAGGTTGCTGGCAAATACTGCTGCCATTTGGGAATTGCTTTATACAGGCAGTGTAATGTTTGCTATTTTTGAAACGCAGTTCAAGTTATAGGACTATAAAACTACGCATGCGGGCATGACACACAAAACAAAAGGCATCGTTTTACGCACCATCAAATATGGTGAAACAAGTGTGGTGGTTACCATATTTACCGAGCTGTTTGGTGTGCAAACCTATATGGTAAATGGCGTGCGGACCCCAAAAAAATCTTCCGCTAAAGCTAATCACTTTCAGCCGGGCGCTATACTGGATCTGGTAGTTTACCACAGCGATCAGAAGCTGATGCAGCGCATTAAAGAATTCAGTTGGGATTTTTTATTCCAGCAGGTATTGAGCGATGTAATTAAAAATAGCATCGCTTTATACATGGTAGAGTTATTGCAAAAATGTTTGAAACAACCGGAGCAAAATACTCCTTTATTCTACTTTTGTGAAGATATATTGATCAGGTTGGATACCGCTGATAGGGCTGTCACCGCCAATTTCGCCCTTTACTTTGCCCTGCAATTGACCCATTTTTTTGGCTTTAGGATGAACGATAATTACGATGCTGGCCGAAATATCCTGGATTTAGCCGAAGGGGATTTTGTAACAAAACATCCGGAACACCCTCATTTCATCGAAGGCGAATATGCCCGAATCACTTCCCAATTATTAAAAGTGATGCAGCCGGATGAATTGTCGCAATTTAAATTGCACCACGAAACCAGGAGAAAATTATTACTGCATTACCAGGATTATTATGCTTTGCATATTCCCGATTTCGGCCAGATGAGAACACTTGCTGTATTGCAGGAAATTTTTTAATACCGCTACCTGATTAAAGAATCCTCCTTGCAAATGAATGTCGGGTAGTTTGCAAATTATTCAAACTTTCAATTAATACTATCCCAGGTTGTTTTCCCTTCTCAAAACTACCAACTGTATCGTCAAGTTGTAAAGCCCGGGCGCCATTGATGGTGGCCCATTGTAACAGTTCCTCCAATGGAATAGCATGATTGGTTTGCTGTTGAATGGTTTTTATCTCTTCCAATATATTCAACTGCCGGTTACTTGCATAGCTATCGGTGCCAATAATAATTTTACAATCGCTTTTCCTCAGTAAATCAATCGGCGGGTTTTTTTGTTCGATGTATTTATTGGCATTGATACAAAGGCAATAAAAAAGTTGGTAGTTGATATTTTGTGGCTGGCTTTCCGGGAAAGCTACATCTTCATCGCCTGTAAATGTATTATGCACCGAAATTATGGATTGGTTGTTTGTGAAATAAGACAGCCAGCTTTGGAAACTTGATTTTCCTGTTGGTTCAAAGGAAGAAATATCTATTCCAAAATTTTTATATAATGCTAAAAAGCCCCCTTTTTTCTGTTGGTATAAATCATTCTCGGCTGCACATTCCTGGTTGTGTATGGTAATTAATTGCCCGGCGGTTTCATCATTCAGCAATTGAAACAACTTTTTTGAAACACTATATGGAGCGTGGGGCGCTAAGGTTGTTTTGTGTTTTGTATTAGTAGTTTGAAATTGTTCATACACTTTTTTCATGTCATCCATCCTTTGTTGGGCAGCCGCATCTACAAAGCCGCTTACTTCTATAAAATTGTGCCATAGCAGTTTGCTTTGTTGCTTTACAAAAATAGAATCAGTGGTGTTGCAAATATCACCTACCGCCACTATGCCGGTTTTGTACATTTCGGCTTCGGCATTTATCATCGCCTCCAATTTCATTTCGCCGGATGAAGCCCTGTTGCTCATTACCTGCTGCACAAACTCAACCAACCCGGTTTTTTCAGGAATAACTCCTTTTAAATGGCTTAATTCCAAATGGCAATGTGCATTGGTAAAACCTGGTGTGAGCAACCCGCTAAAAACTTCTATTCCATCTCCGGCATCTTTATTATCAACTATTTCAATAATGGCCCCGGATGTGCCGGTTATTAGCACCGCTGGCCCCCGTAATATTTCATGCCCGGTAAAAATATGGTCCGCTGTAAATTTTCTGTACAAAATGATTGGTTGATATATTGTAAATTTGCCGCCTGCTTTAAGTTGTTTGCAATTTAAAGAATGGCAAAGGTCTTAAACAAAACGTAAACAAGTACCACAAAGGTATTCGGTACAAGAGAGTGACACAACGATGTTTAATTGAAAAACATATGTTTGTTACAACATTTTTTAACAAACGCCTTTCTCACACTGAAGAGTTAAGGGTAACAAAACATAATCGTTCCTCCTGGGGAAAAGGGCGAATAAAATTACAATATGTTAGATAAATTAGATGCTATAAAAGGAAGATTCGACAATTTAGGCGTGGCGCTCACCAACCCTGAGATTGTAAGTGACAACAAAAAATTTACTTCCACCAGTAAAGAATACCGCAGTTTGGAAAAAATTGTACAGGCAAGGGATGCGTATGTAAAATTGCTGGATGATATTGAATTTAACAGGGAAGTTTTGAATGGGGATGATGCGGAAATGAGGGACCTGGCCAAACAGGAATTACCTGTTTTAGAGGAAAAAAAAGAAGCATTGGAGAAAGGGCTCCGCAATATGCTGATACCTAAAGACCCTTACGATGAAAAGAATGCTATTCTTGAGATAAGGGCAGGTACAGGAGGCGACGAAGCATCGCTTTTTGCCGGCGATCTGCTGAGGATGTATTTAAAATATTGCGAAAGAAAGGGCTGGAAAACAGCATTACTTAGTGAAAGCGAAGGAACGGCGGGTGGATATAAAGAAGTACAGGTAGAAGTGGTGGGTGATGATGTTTACGGTACCTTGAAATTTGAAAGTGGGGTGCATCGGGTACAAAGGGTGCCGGATACGGAAGCCAGCGGCCGGGTGCATACAAGCGCCGCTACTGTGGCGGTAATGCCCGAGGCTGAGGAAGTGGATTTTGAGTTGAAAGATAGCGACGTGAAAATGGAAACTGCCCGAAGTGGTGGCGCTGGTGGACAAAACGTAAATAAAGTAGAAACCAAAGTTTTTTTAACGCATAAACCAACGGGCCTTGTGGTAATGTGCCAAACAGAAAGAAGCCAGTTGGGCAATAAAGAAAAAGCGATGGATATGTTAAGAACCAGGTTGTACGATGAAGAAGTTCGTAAAGCTGAAGAAGCCATTGCCCATAAACGAAAAAGCTTGGTTAGCACAGGCGACAGGAGCGCAAAAATAAGAACCTATAATTTTCCTCAGGGGCGTGTTACCGATCACCGTATTGGACTTACAGTTTATAATCTTGATAATGTATTGAACGGGGATGTACAGGAATTTATAGAGGCGCTGCAATTTGCGGAAAATGCCGAAAAAATGGCCACGCAGAATTAATGCTTTGATTTGTAATTGGAAGGTATTATATTTATTAATAAATAGCCTGGTAAGAAAGAGCCGTTCCTGACTCAATGGCGGATAGATTAGAGCGTTTTGGCAAGAGGTGCTTTTCAAAAGCATAATTAACTGTTTGTTGGGGAAAAAATATTTGGGGTGGTGGATTGGGATATTCTCTCTATAATCCCATTTTGAGTAATATTATCAACGCTTTTACAAATCATGAGATTGGAGGCAAAGTGGCACTACGATAATTTAATGCCAAATGTAATCAGTAATCATGTTAACAGGATCAACGACCCAAATAATAACAACTTTGATATTAACAGCATAATAAGATCTTTAAACGGAAGTGGAAATGTACAGCCCCAGGAATAGAAGGGCTTTGATTTTTAGGGTAAATCAAAGCAATTTTTCCCAAAAGCAGGTTCGGGGTAATGTGGTTGATGGTTATTTTTGATGATTTTATAGGTAAAACAGCAAGAGGTACAATACCAGCAACAACTTTAGAAGCAGACCAGTGGGAAGTAATACTTTTTAAATAATTGTTAAAGCGACAAAAAAATTTTATAGATTTTTATTTTCTTTGAACTAATGGTTTAACTTTATGTGGTAAAAGGAAGGATCGATACGTAATAATTTTGGGTAAAATAAAAATAAACAGTTATTTTTTTATACGAACCAACCCCATTAAGGATTTATTAACATGACATTGAAACTGTTGGCATTCCATTTGCGTAATTAGATATAGAACAAACAAAATAAAAAATTCAAATTTTTCTCATAAGCAGTTAGTTTTGGTAAACGGCCCCTGTTTCTACAGGGGCCTTTCTTTTTTACATTCCCAGGAGCTCTTTACCTTCCATTAACAAATGAATCTTATTTGTACTTATATAATTGAGATAGCTTTGTAATAACATGAGCAATGCTGCACAGATATTTCAAACCGGCACCCGTAAGCGCTGGACACGGGTAAAATGGACCAGTAGAGTAATTTCAATGGTAGCTGTTTTTTTCTTAATGGTTACAATTTTAGCTGTTATTAATGCCACAAATCCATCTTTGCCCAATATGAATGCGAGGGCAAAGGCTTACAAGGCTTTACTGGATCCTGCCAATAAATATATCCTGGGCTCTGCTGAAAATAAAAAATACAAAGGCTTTAAAGATTTCCTTGCAAAAAAGCTACTGGAAGATTCGGTTAAACGAATTTTACCTGCCAAAAATAAACCCTCTTTAATACGCTCTGCATTTTACACGCCCTGGAATAACGCTTCTTTGCCCGACCTCATAAAAAATGCGGATAAATTAAATACTATTTATCCTGAATGGTTCTTTATTGATACACTAACTTTTGAATTACAAACAAGGATAGACAGCGCCGGACTGGCTGTAATGAAGAAACATAACCTTAGCATTCAACCTATTTTCAATAATTATCATAGCGGTAAAACTTTTATTGACAGAGGATTTTTTGACAGCAAATTGCTCCATGTTATTTTAAATGATTCTTCAAAAAGAAAAAACATAATTTCCCAAATTGCAGATACACTCAGTTATTATAAACTGCAGGGATTGAATATAGACTTTGAAGAATTAGATGAAAAAAGTAACCGGCCCCTTACTCGATTTCAAAAAGAATTATATGAGGCTTTGCACGCCCGCAATTTCCTGGTGAGTATGGATGTGCAGGCTATGAATGAAGATTATGATTTTACGGAATTAGCTAAATACAATGATCATGTGATCCTTATGGCTTATGATCAATTTAGTGATGCCACCGGCCCGGGGCCAATAAGCAGCCAGAAATGGATTGAAGAACAATTAGACTGGATGGATGACAGGGTGGATGCTTCTAAAATTATTTTAGGGGTGGCTGGTTACGCCCGGGATTGGATAACAGAAGAAGAAGGAAAAAGAGTAGATGATATTACTTATGCCGCAGCTATTGATAAGGCGAAATTATCCAATGCGGCGATCATTTTTGACAACGATAGCTACAACCTGCATTTTAGTTATAATGAGCCTGCTACAGATACGGCTACGGAAACAAAACATACTATATGGCTTACAGATGCGGCTACCACTTTTAATATCCTTAGGTTTAGTGATGATTATAAAACAGCCGGAACCGCACTTTGGCATTTGGGAGGTGAAGATCCACGTATTTGGAATTTTTATGGAAGGGACATTAGTACTGCGGCTTTGAAAAAAAGCCCCTTCGATTTTAATACCCTGGCTACAATACCTGTTAACCCAAATACAAAACCCACCGCCACAGGCGAAGGTGAATTACTAAATGTACTTTACACACCCGATGCCGGCAATATAAAAATTGAAGTGGACAGCACAGAGATGCTGATATCCGAGCAGAAATACATACGGCTCCCATCGGGGTATGTGTATGAAAAATTCGCCGAAGATAAAACGCCGATGGGGCCGGGCCATAAAATTATCTTGACTTTTGATGACGGCCCTGATGCGGAATTCACGCCTAAGATATTAGCCATCCTTGAAAAAGAAAAAATACCTGCTACTTTTTTTGTAATTGGATTAAACGCCGAAAATAATATCCCTTTATTACAGCGGATCTTTAAAGATGGATACGAAATAGGCAATCACACGTTTACCCATCACAACGTGGCCAAAATGAGCCCGGAAAGAGCGGAACTTGAAATGAAAACTACCCGTTCGCTCATTGAATGTGTAACCGGCCATTCCACTATTTTATTCAGGGCGCCATATAATGCCGATAGTGAACCGCAAAACTATGATGAAATAGAACCCATAGCACGCAGCAAAAAAGACAATTATATCGCTGTAGGTGAAAGCATAGACCCCAACGACTGGGATCCCAATATGAATGCTGATAGTATTGTGAGCCGTACCATCCGGTATGCGGAACAAAATGATGCCAGTATTATTTTACTTCATGATGCAGGCGGCATAACCAGGCAACCAACAGTGGATGCGCTGCCCCGTATCATAGCATATTTCAAAAAACGGGGTTGTAAGTTTACAACCATCGCCGATCTGATGGGTAAAACAAAGGACGATATAATGCCCGCAGTGAAGCAGGACTGGAAAAATAAACTCAATTTATTTTTTGCTGAAGCTACCTATTGGGGCGGCCATATTTTGTTTGCACTATTTATTACAGGCATTGTATTATCAGTTAGCAGGATGGCCGGCATGGCAATACTGGCATGGATGCAGAAAAGAAAAGAAGAAAAAGCAATACCAGCAGCACTCTTACCTATTTTACCGGTTGATAAAATGCCATTGGTAAGTATCATTGTTCCGGCATACAATGAGGAAATTAATGCAGTAAGGACTATAGAAAGTTTATTGAACCAGGATTATCCTAATCTGCAGGTGGTTTTTATTGATGATGGAAGCAGGGACAGTACCTTTTCAAAAGTTAGCGACGCTTTTTTAAACACGCCCAATGTAAAAGTATATACAAAGCAAAATGGTGGAAAAGCCTCCGCATTAAATGCAGGTATTGAAAAAGCGGATGGCGAATTTGTGGTTTGTATTGATGCGGATACACAACTAAAGCAGGATGCCGTTAGCCAGCTTATGAAAAAATTTGATTTAGCCAACTCTCCAAAGGCCTTGGTTAAAGGTGAATTAGCAGCAGGTACCGTTGGTGCGGTTGCAGGTAATGTAAAAGTAGGTAATGAAGTAAATATGATCACCCGCTGGCAAAGTATCGAATACATTACTTCACAAAATTTTGACAGAAGAGCTTTTGATCTTTTAAATTGTATTACGGTTGTGCCTGGCGCCATCGGCGCTTTCAGAAAAGAAGCAATCATAAAAGCGGGTGGTTTTACTACAGATACATTGGCGGAAGATTGTGACCTTACCATGCGCATGCACCGCACCGGCTACCAGATCCGTAATAGCAACGATGCTATTTCATATACCGAAGCGCCCGAAACCATGAAGCAGTTCATGAAACAACGTTTCAGGTGGAGCTTTGGCGTAATGCAGTGTTTTTGGAAACACCGGGATGCTGTTTTTAACCCCCGGTATAAAAATTTTGGAATGGTGGCCATGCCGAACATTTTAATTTTTCAAATGATACTGCCCTTCCTGGCGCCATTGGCGGATTTACTGTTAGTATTAAGTTTAGTAGCAGCAGGCTTCGGGATCATTCCTGCCAGCGCCGGGCATATTCTTTTTTATTATTTGATATTCACATTGGTGGATGTTGCCGGGGCTGCTTTAGCCTTTGCTTTTGAAAAAGAAGATTATAAAAAATTAGTATGGATGATACCGCAACGGCTGGTTTACCGGCAGTTGATGTACTATTTGATATTAAAATCATTTAGCAGTGCGCTTAAAGGGGAATTGCAGGGTTGGGGTGCATTAAAGCGAACCGGGAATGTAAAGCAGGTTGCTGCAGTATAATGTTACAGGCATGGGGATTCATGGCATCCCCGGAATACTTCCGGATTTCGCAAGGTTATTTTTTAACCATCAATAGTACCTTGCTCACATCGTTGTGTCATCCAAAACCAGGGTAAGGTTTGTGTGCTGCATCGGGGTTCTTCCATACAACCATACTTTTTTTTGTTGTCCGGGCTGAAGTGTTTCATGGCATCATCGTTGTGTCACTCACTTGTACCGCATACCATTGTGGATCTTTAACCACGTTTTAATTAGCGAAACATCAGCCTCAGCTTATTTGGGGCACTCTTGTACCGCATACAATTGAGGATATTTAATTGCGTTGTAAATAAAAAAAGCACTGCTCCATGTAAATATTTTGTACCTATTGAATAAAACAAAAATCCCTATTTTATTCCTAACAAATTATAATCATAAAAGAGTTTTACTTTTGACCCGGTTTTCCATACAGGACTAAACCCCTTTTATAATTTATTTCAATTTATCGATTTGGCTACAACAGCATCCGAAAGAAAATCATTCTTTAAGCGAATAGGTGGTAAGGATAAAAATAAAGAAGAGTTTGAAATGACCTTCTTTGACCACATTGAAGAATTAAGGTGGCATATAATGCGATCTATTTTAGCATGGCTGGCGGCAGCCATTGCTATTTTTGTTTATATTGACTGGATATATGACAATGTAATTTTAGCGCCTGCCAGTGAAAAATTTGTTACTTATGGCGCCCTCTGCCGCTTTGGCCATTGGCTGCATCTTGGTGAAAGCTTTTGCATGCCGCCGGTAAAAATAGATTTTCAGGTAACTACGGTAAATGGCACTTTTACTTCTGCCATCACAATAGCGATGATTGGCGGGATCATTGCCGCTTTTCCCTACATTTTTTGGGAAATATGGCTTTTTATCAAGCCGGCTTTATCACCCAAAGAAAGAAAATATGGAAGAGGGAGCATTTTTTGGGTATCCCTGTGCTTCTTTGCCGGCGCTGCTTTTGGCTATTATTTATTGGCTCCTTTTACCTTTAATTTTTTGGCCAGTTTTACCCTGGGTAAAACCGGAATGATCCAATACCGCCCTGCAATTAATGATTACATTGATAGCCTTACCAATTTGATGCTTGGGTGTGGAATCGCTTTTGAATTACCGGTTTTATCTTATGTACTCGCCAAAATCGGGCTTATTACTGGAAGTTTTCTGAGAAAATATTTCAAGTTCGCATTCGTGATTATTCTGATGGTAGCAGCTATCATTACGCCCTCCCCCGACTGGACAAGCCAGTTTTTAGTTGCTATCCCCCTTTTATTATTGTACTGGATTAGTATTCTTTTAGCCACACGGGTTGAAAAACAAAGGCTCAAAGAAGAAGAAAAGGAATGGAGCTAAACTAATTGATAATGGGTTAATTGATAATTGATAATTTTTTATACGTTGGGTCATTATTTAGATTTAATTTTACTAAACCAATTCACCATTATCAATTATCAATTATCAATTATCAATTAACCCATTATCAATTATCAATTAGTCAATTATCAATTCACCAATTTTTCATAAATCTAACTACCATGACTCCTTTTAACCTACAATTGCCCATTGCCATTGGTTGCGATCATGCAGGATTTGATTGCAAAGAAGACCTGATTTCTTTATTGGAAGGAGAAGGTTTGGTATTTAAGGATTTTGGCACCTACACAAAAGATTCAGTTGATTACCCCGACTTTGCCCACCCGGTTGCAGAGGCGGTAGAGAAAGGCGTGGCCGCATTCGGTATTTTGTTATGTGGCAGCGCAAATGGTGTAGCCATAAGCGCTAATAAACACCAGGGGATAAGAGCAGCTATTTGCTGGGGCGAAGAACTGGCGGAACTGGCACGCAGGCACAATGATGCCAATGTTATTTGCATCCCTGCCCGTTTTGTACGTGATGGCGATGCGGAAAAAATGTTGGATATTTTTATGAACACCGCTTTTGAAGGTGGCCGTCATCAACATAGGGTAGATAAAATTGCCTGCTAATGTGAATGGGCAATGGGCAAAAAGGCAATAGACAACAGGCAATGGTGAATTGATTGCAAATTAAAATATTGGCCATACACCATACAACATTTCCCACTCCCCATTTCACACTTGGAGTTACCTTTATCCTTTACCATTCAACTTTACTTCACTTATACTGCTCAAGGGATAAATTAGTGATATTTATTTTGCGCAATAACCAAATAAAATACGCTCCCGAATTAATTTAAAACGCAATTAAAGATCCCCAATGGTATTCAGTACAAGTCCCGATTCAAGTGTAACATCGGGATGCCGAAAGTCGGCAAGCGATGCAACGATGTTCCACATAGCTGCTTAGCCCGGACAAAAAAAAAGAATGGTTGTATAGAAGGGGTCCCGATACGCTTCTCTATCGGGATAGACTGTTCCGATACGCATACGCTATCAGGATTATCAATGCAACGATGTTCCACATAGCTGCTTAGCCCGGACAAAAAATATGGTTGTACAGAAGGGTCCCGATACGCTTCTCTATCGGGATAGGCTATCCCGATACGCATACGCTATCGGGATTATCAATGCAAGGATGTTGAGCAAGGAAATATAACCTGGACAAAAAATCCTGTATTTCAAAATCCCGATTTTCGGGAACCCACATAGCTTCATTGCCTGGACAAAAATTTTTACTCACGTTTTTATCCCTCATGTAGTATAATCAAATTTCAAAATTTATTGATGAAAAAAACTTTTGCGCTTGCAATTTTATTGCAATGTTTACAGCTCATTACTTTTG
>JANOTW010000705.1:0-2781 GCA_031416575.1 Ferruginibacter sp. | reverse complement strand
TTCACGATTGACCATTCCCCTTTCACAATGCGTTTATTTGTTTTTTTTATGCTACAGGCCTTACCATCATTGTTTCTTTCCTCCTGCTGCCGGGCAGTGGGATGATCATGTATTTTATACTTGCCAAAACGCAAAAACAATGGCCGTTTAAAAGTCGGCAGGATATTAGTTTACAGGAAGAAATCGGGTAGCCTGGGAAATAAGCCTGCACTTCTTCTTTACAAAATATTGTTGCTAATGATATATTTCCCGGTAATTAAATAGATCAGAACGGCAGTGGTAAGTTCGATATTTAGTCTAATCGTTTTCATGGTAATAATTTTGTTTATAAAATTAGCAATTATGGAAATAATTTTTTCTTTCGGTTGAAAAAAGAACTGTTAATGGTTTGTAAATTATTTGCCTGATGAACCTTTGCACACCCCAAATATACTTCCAGGATTTATCACGGTACCTACCTGGATTGACATACAAGCAGGAAAAGCCTTTAGCGGATATTATTCCGCACAAGGGCTAAAAACGGGATTCGTATTTCAGGACCCCTGGCCTTTTGCAGTTTAAAGCATATATTTTTATCTTTTTTGTCCGGGCTAAGAAGCTATGTGGTGCATCCTTGCATTGATAATCCCGATAGCGTATGCGTATCGGGACAGTCTATCCCGATAGCGAAGCGTATCGGGACCCTTCTATACAACCATTCTTTTTTTTGTCCGGGCTGAAGTATTTCATGGCATCATCGTTGCATCGCCCTCGTGTACCGCATACCATTGGGGAACTTTTCCCACGGTGTATGTAGGGAAATATAATTACGTTTTATGGTATCCTTGTACTTTAATACAAAGGTGAGTACCTTCATTTTTTCAGATATACCGCGAAAATTCTTTTTTTTACCATTGGAGGTGGATTTGCATATCGTGCATAACTTCGCTTCTCAATTTCGGCATTGGTGATTTTATTTAGAAGTGCGTGCATATTTTCGTGAGAAAGCTTTTGCAAAATCGCCCCTCTTTTTTAAAATCGCTAATCACTATTTTATCTTTGCCGGGTATAAAATCATTGCATTTTTTCGGGATAAAGCCTGGAAGGCTGACAGGATTATAGAAGCAAAAAGAATATTGCATCTTTAAAACCCGCCGCAGCGGAGCAATTTTATTTCTAAACTGAATGACATTGAAAGGGCGTGCAATTAATGGAATGAAATTGGCCTGATGGGATATGCTGCATATAAATAGATGACAACTGAATACCGGCATTTGTTTCTCTAAATACAACGTAAGAAAAGATCCCCATTGGTATGCGGTACAAGTCCCGATTCAAGTGTAACATCGGGATGCCCCGATAAAAGATCGGGGCAAGCGATGCAAGGATGCACCACATAGCTTCTTAGCCTGGACAATAAAAAATGTAACAAAATGACAATGACGAAAAACCAATTCATTAACCCTGTATAAAAAATTTATTAGCATGTTTGATATGTTTAAAAACCGTTCAAAGGACGTAAAGGAAATCCGGAATGCCCTACTTCAGTTTATCAAGGAACAATTGCAGAAGGCGGAAGGAGGGGAAGGTAGCAATATAACGGGCCTGTATTTGTTTATACTTTGTAACGATGAAGAGAAGCATTTGTATGAAGCGGCGGTATTTTATGATGTAACCGATAAATTTAAAAATGAGGAGATACAAAAAATAGCGGATGATTATGCCATTGCATTACCGGCAACCTGGATAATGGAAATTTCTTTTGATCAGCAGGCGCCTCCTGAAGCTATTAAAGCAAAAACCGTTGATGCGGCCTTACTGATCTCTACTTTCAGGAACCCCATACTGCACAAAGAAGCGAGCGCTTATATCAATGTGCTGAATGGAGAAGCTGAAAAAGGGAGGTATATGATCAGCTCATCACGGGGTAAAATAAATATTGGCAGGGGTGCAAGCGTACAAACCCCGGATGGTTTTTTCAGGAAAAATATGATAGCATTTACTGATTCGGACATCAATGAAAAAAACCGGGCGGTGAGCCGCCAACACGCCCATATTGAATGGGATCCGGTCACCGGCTCGTTTTTTTTATTTGCGGATGAAGGCGGCATACCACCAAATAATAAAATAAAAGTAAGGGCGCCAGGCGGCGTTCCAGTAAAGTTGATGACTACACGGACCGGGCACCGTTTACAGGAAGGTGACCAGGTGATACTGGGGGAATCCGTGGTACTTGAATTTACATTTGTAGCGGAATAAACATTTAAAACGGATGAGCAGGATTTTTACGATAACGGAAGGAGTGGAAAACATGGGCGCCCTTAAAACAGGTGGACAGGGCTCGGTTTATAAAGGCAGGCGTATTGGCGAGATAATTACCGCTATTAAAATACTGCCTACTCCCATTTACAGTGAAAGCGGGGATGATAAAAATTTTGTTTCGTTTCAAAATGAAGTTGAAAAACTGAAAAAAGTAAAAGATGCTAATCCAAATGTAGTAACCATACTCAACTCAGGCATCACGGATTCAGGCAATTTTCCGTACATAGAAATGGAATACATTGAAGGGCCGGACCTTGCGGAACTTTTAAAACCACCACACGATCTTATTTTTACGATACAGGAATCATTAAAAGTGGCGGAGCAATTGTCGAATGCATTGGCGCATTGCCATAGGGCGGATGTAAAGCATGGTGATATAAAAAGTAATAACGTAAAATTCAACAGCCGTACAGGCAATTATGTTTTACTGGATTTTGGTTTGTCTGTAATGTCGGATGAGCAACGGCGAACCAGTTTGCG
>JANOTW010000704.1:0-2171 GCA_031416575.1 Ferruginibacter sp. | reverse complement strand
TATTTTACGGGCTATCACAATGCCGTTCTCTTTAATACCAATCAATACCAACTGCCGCTCTTCATAATTTTGTTCCGCCACCTGCAGCGCCATCCGGCGTAGTTTTTTGTCAGCTACTTCCTTCGACATTATATATTTTTTATCTGCCATACTAACCTGGTTAAATGTAATTGCACGAATTTATATCAATAATCAATAATTATACATAAATCGTAAAATTGATGTTTGATAATTACCTTAGCGGCGGAGAAGCCCCCCTGCCCCCCGAAGGGGGGTTCTTGGACCCTGTTAATTCTAAAGAGTCTTTTGAAATTGCCGGACCAGGAATAATTCTTTCCGGGCAGGGGCGAAATGGTGAAGAGGCAAGTGGCAAAATGCAACGGGCAATTGGTAGCAGGAAATAAACATCGCACTATAATAATCAACATGCATTCTTCATTCTTCATTTTTAATTTTTAATTCACCATTCACTATATGAACTTTCTACCTCAAATTATTTTCATTGCATTTGCAGGCTTCGCTATCTGGTTGTTTTCAAAAAACATCCTGCAGATCCGCCGTAATATTTTTCTGGGCAAGGCCGAAGATTTAAGCGATAACCCGGCGCAACGCCGGCGAAATCTTTTGCTGCTTGCACTGGGACAAAAGAAAATGTTTAAAAATAAGCTGGTGGCGGTAATGCACTTTGTTATTTATGCAGGCTTTATTATCATCAATATAGAAGTACTGGAAATCGTGCTGGATGGAATACTCGGCACACACCGGCTCTTTCTTCCTTTGCTGGCTGGCGCTTACTATTTCATGATCAATTTTTTTGAAGTATTGGCTGTAGGCGTAATTGTGGTATGTGTTGTTTTTTTATGCAGAAGAAACATACTAAAACTAAAGCGTTTTATAAGCAAAGATCTAATCGGCTGGCCCCGCAGTGATGCCAATTATATTTTAATAGCGGAAATAATTTTGATGAGTTTATTCCTCACAATGAATGCTACCGACCGTGCCCTGCAATTACAGGGCAATGCGCATTATCAAAATACCGGCAACTTTATTTTCTCTGGATTATTGGCGCCCCTGTTTAGCGGATTACCCGGGCCAACATTAACCGCAATTGAAAGAAGTAGCTGGTGGCTGCATATCATTGGCATCTTCACCTTCCTCAATTATTTGCCTTACAGTAAGCATCTGCACATTATGCTGGCCTTCCCCAATGCTTATTATACCAGGCTGGAACCGGCTGGTAAGATGGACAATATGCAAAGCGTACAAAACGAGGTAAAATACATGATGCAGCCCGAGCTGGCCCCGCCAGTTGGCGGGGAAGCGCTGCCAATTAAATTTGGCGCCAAGGATGTTTTTGATCTTAGCTGGAAAAGTTTATTGGATGCCTATAGTTGCACCGAATGCGGCAGGTGCAGCGCTGCCTGCCCCGCCACCCAAACCGGCAAGGCATTGAGCCCCCGAAAAATAATGATGGATACAAGGGACCGGTTGCAGGAAGCAGGTAAGAATATAAATATAAACGGGGAGTTTAAAGATGACGGAAAAACTTTACTGAACGATTACATCACCGTGGAAGAATTAAGAGCTTGTACCACCTGTAATGCCTGCGTGGAAGAATGCCCGGTAAGTATTAACCCGCTGGACATTATTTTAGAGTTGCGCCGTTCCTTAATTATGGAAGACAGCAACGCCCCCCAGGAATGGAACGGCATGTTTAGTAATATTGAAAACAATTTCGCTCCCTGGAAATTCAGCCCGGATGATAGGGATAAATGGGCGGAGGAATTAGCCAACTCAACAAAAGTTTAAAATGAAACTTGCATCATTCCCTTTTCAAACATTAGATTGGCCTTCCATTGAAAAAGAAGAACATAAGGGAGCTAACGGCTTTGCCCTTTGGCAGGTATTTATGATGAACGATATCCGCATCAGGATGGTTGAATATTCAGCCGGTTATTCAGCGGATCATTGGTGCGGCAAAGGACATGTTATTTATTGTATTGAAGGCGAAATGCAAACAACATTGAAGGATGGAAGAAAATACCTGCTCACAGAAGGAATGACCTATCATGTAGGAGATGATGGTGAAGCACATAGGACTGAATCAAAGTATGGTTGCAAATTATTTATTGTGGATTGATATTCGTCTGAACTATGATTCTTATGATTCA
>JANOTW010000703.1:0-2809 GCA_031416575.1 Ferruginibacter sp. | reverse complement strand
AACCCAAGTGAGCCCAACCGGAGACTATCATACAAACTGAATTTTAAACTGTCCCCTATATCGGGCTTTACCAATTTAGTGTTGGTTAAACTAACGGGTGGTATTGCGGGTTTTTCAAAAAAATGCTTTCCCATTGGTTTTGTTTTTGCAAAAACAAAATGGAAATGAAGCACGAAAATGAAGATGGAGGAGAAAAACAACCAGGCTTTTTTGAAAACAAATCTTTTCATCATTATGTATGGGGATATTGTTAAAAACAAATATTTGGAATTGCAAATATCGGGTAAACAACTCTTTAAGTATGTTAAAATATGCCAGGTTCACCAAAAAATGGGGGATGAGCCTTTTGATTTGCACTCCTGCTCCATCTCCCCTATTTGTGAAAAGCCCGTTTGTGCCTTACAGCAGGTGGTTGCATACCAAATTGTCGCTGCCTGGTGGCCCACCAGCCAGGTGTAGCCCCGCCAGTGGCCGGTGAGACACCGGCCACTGGCTTTAAAATTACTGAACCCACTATCCAGCAGGTTGAATCCGGGGATATTGCCGATGCTTTATTTTCATCGTTCAAAATTATATTAAAGATTTGGCTTTTTAGGTTGATATGGATTCGCAAATGGATTGGCGCCCCGGGCTTTTAGTTTTCTGCGATACACTTTGTCGGCACAGGAAACATACAATATATTAAAATCAGCTCCCCCAAAACAGCAATTGGAAGCCTGCCCGGTGGGTACGGGTATGATAGCATTAACACGCCCCAACTGATCAAGTACCTGTACACCCAAACGCGAAGTAACATATACCCTGCCTGCTGTATCGCATTTAAGGCCATCCGGCCAGGCGTTCTCGCTCACATCGGGTACATGTAACCAGGCATACCGTTGTTTAAAAGCGAGTGTCCCATCCGAATTAATTTTATAGATCCACACCCAGTGTGAAGCTGATTCAGCTACGTACAACTGCGATTGATCCGGCGTAAGTGCAATACCATTCGGATATTTCAATCCTTCGTCAACCACTATTATGTCGCCATTTGGCCTTATAAGATAAAGTTTGCCTGGCTTTTCGCTTCCATCCGGTGAGGTAACGTAAATATTGCCATTTTTTGCAACCACCAGATCGTTGCCCTTTAAACTATCCGCTACGATCGTTTCCTTTTCATTCGCATCATAGCTTAAAATTTGTCTTGTTCCACCAGCTACAACATATCGCTTTCCATCCGGCCCAAATGAGGTACCGCTTGCTTTTTTGGCATCCAATGGCAATACTGACAATTTACCGTCAAGCCCTATTTTGTAAGTTTTTGAATTGGGTATGTCCTGGTAAAACACTTCTCCTGCCGCATTTGCCGCCGTGCCTTCTGTAAATGTATATCCCTGGCCTACTAATTCCCAGTCCTGCCCCGGTATCAATATATCACTCAAGTACTGGTTTTTTGAAGATCCCGCAGTTACAGGCTTGGGCCAATCTTTCCATAGCCAGCGCATGGCGGCAGGAAAAATGGACGTACCCTGGTTGCCGCTATGGCCGCCCTCACCCCAGGTATGCCGAACTTCGTAACCGGAAAATGTGAGTGCCCGCTCCATTGTTTCGTTGGCTTTCCACCAATCGCCGGCATAACTATTATTATCATTGGACCCATCCTGTAAAAAAATCCTGATGGGTTTGGGTTCATATTTTCTGATAAGTGTTGAATAACGGTCTGCTCCGCGAAGCCCGACATAAGTGCCGATAGCGCTAAACACACGGGTAAATTCTTTTGGCCGCTCCCATGCGGCGGTAAAAGCACAAACTGCACCGCTGCTTGACCCACCAATTGCCCGGTCGTTTCCATTTTTCGATAAACGTACCGCACGGCCATCACTTGTTTTTTGCTTTTCTACTTCGGGCAAAATTTCTTCTAAAATAAAACGGGCATACGCATCACCTAACCCATCGTATTCAAAACTGCGGTTGAAACGATCATTCGCCATAGCGGCATTCGCAAGCAGTATTCGCCCGGGCATAACAAAAACACCAATGGTCACCGGCATTTCATTACGATAAATGAGGTTGTCAAATACGGTAGGGGCCTTCCATTGAATCCCATCCTGGTTTACATATACGCAGGCTGGTTTTTCGGGGATGTATTGAGCAGGCACGTAAACCCAATATTCACGCCGCGTACCCGGAAATATTTTGGAATTTTCAAAAGTAAATTTCAATACTTCGCCTTTGGGTACGCCGGCTTGTACAATGGATGCGGAATCCACCTCATATTTTTCAACCGGCGCCTGGCTAAAAACATGGGTTTGCGAAAAGAGCAATACAAGGAAAAATAACTTATTCATGTTGGAGGGTTGTTTTAAATTAAAATGTCGCCTTAATCAGCATATAAAAATTTGCCAGCTAAAGTTCTACTTTCTTTTATGAAAAACTTTATTTAGGAAAAATAACTTTCTTAAACAGGCGAATTGGAATCATGTTGGAGGTGAAGGCAACAGTTGTTGAATATGGTTTTATAAATATTAAACCTGATTTGATATTATTATACTATGCAAGATTTAAAACGTGGTTACGATGTTTTGTCCTGGCTATGAAGCAATGGGCATTATCGTTGCATTCTTTATCCCGAGTAAGGTTTTGTGTGCTGCCTCGGGACAGTCTATCCCGATAGAGAAACGTATCGGGACCCTTCTATACAACCATATTTTTTGTCCGGGCTAAGAAGCAATGTGGAGCATCGTTGCATCGCCCTCTTGTACTGAATACCTATGGGGAACTTTAATTACGTTATATTTTCGAAGCTTCAGCATGTACTTTCAGGAAATAA
>JANOTW010000702.1:0-1985 GCA_031416575.1 Ferruginibacter sp. | reverse complement strand
CGGTGTGGAACCCCCCGGGGAAGGTGGTAAACTTCATGATCATATTTAGTTGGTTTTATTTGATGACCAAATATACAACTTAATTAATTGGTTATCAAATAATTATGCCTTATTTTAATAGCATTGGTGTCCCCACCGACCTGTAGCGAAATAAATTATCTTACCATAAAAAATGCAAGTAATGGCAAAGCTGGTATCGGTGGAAATAAAAGCAATAAAGGAGATAATAATTAAAAAAATATATTGAAATAGTATTTGATTATCTAATTACACTATCTAAAAAAAATAAAAACAAAACGTAAAAACCTAAATCTTAACTTATGAAAACTTCAACTGTAATAATTGCTTTTTTAATGGTTAGTACATTGACTGTATCAGGCCAATGGATCACCACTGGTAACAATATTTACAATACTAATTTCGGAAATGTAGGAATTGGAACATCAAGCCCGGGGGCACTACTTCAGGTAGAGAATCCTGGTACAAGAGCTTTTAGGGTTTATGCAAATAATTCACCTTACGGAACTGGACTTTCAGGAGATGCAGGTGGTTGGGCATTTGGATATAACTTTGAAGGAAATGCAGGAGCGGTTTTAGGTGGGTTTGGGGCTTGGGGGCGATAACGAACTTTATCATTATTACATCGGTACATGGGCCAATCAAAGAATGACCATTACGAACAATGGCAATGTTAGGATTGGGACAACAACACCTCAATATAAATTAGATGTAAATGGCCCAGCTAGATTTCAAAATGCTGTTATATTATCCAATGATATTTGGCATAGAAGCGACGATGGCGCAGTAAGAACTTATTATGGAAGTAATGCCAGGACTTATTTTGGATCACAGAATGGGTATGAATTTAGAAGTGGCGCAGATATTCCTATCGCATTCCTTACCAATTCTGGAGATATGGGAATAGGTACAGCCCCGCTTGCAAAACTTGATGTTAGTGGAAATATTTATTGCAGGAATACTTTGTATATTGGTACCCCCGATGGTGCAACAATCTCCCAAATATCAGGTTATGCACTTGCAGTAAAGGGAGATGCTATTTTTAATAAAGCAAAAGTAAAACTATACGGCAATTGGCCTGATTATGTATTTGATGATAAGTATAGTTTGTTGCCACTTCCCGAATTGGAAAATTTCTGAAAATAAATAAACATTTGCCTGATGTTCCCTCCGCTACTGAAATTGCAAAAAATGGCATTGACCTTGGTGATAACCAATCTAAGCTCCTGAAAAAGATAGAAGAGTTAACCCTTTATATGATTGAGCAAAATAAAAAAATGGAAAAGCAAAACGCTGAAATCAGCAACTTACAAAAACAAATTAATAGCTTACAAAAAACTATAGGATTAGGTAGATGATCCGCACACCTATCCTCGTATTAGGTTACACTCTGGTTACTTTTTTTATTGATACAGTCGGATAGGCAAGGCCATTGCAGCCCAAGTCACCCAGCCGCAGGAATGATGCGTGGGCATTAAAGCAGGGCCTTCCTGTGCTGAAGTAAAAGGTAGCAAAAATTAGTAACAAGTGGTAGATCTGCGGATGAGCGAATTGTAGAAGAAACGGCAAAAAATAGATGAACCCCTGGCATTTGTGTGGACTCCCTGTACATTTAAATACAAAGGAAAATCCGGTTATTGCAGGCACGTTGAATAACTCCCCTTAGGGGATGGGGGTAGTTATTTCTGTTTAACCTTATATTTTTTATTCACTTTAGGATTGTTGAAATAGTCATCTAATTCTTTACTGTTTAAATTTTCATCCGCAATCGGTATGTCAATCAGTTGAATTTGCATTTGCTTTAATTCATCTTTCAGCTTTTTAGTTTTGCTTAATATTTCAGGGTCCCTTTCCCCCACAATCGTATAATCCGCTATCAGGTATTCAAGCCTTTTAATACTGTTTCTTATCAGGGATGCTGTATTTTGATCAGAACTAATATTAGGTGCGGTGGCCTCTTTTACCGG
>JANOTW010000701.1:0-7443 GCA_031416575.1 Ferruginibacter sp. | reverse complement strand
TAAAAAAAAATCAGGCTACCCCCATCCCCTAAAGGGGTAATAATTGTTAATTTAAAACGTAATAAAAGTTGCCCAATGATATTAGGTACAAGAGCTACCGTGTGGACACATCTAAAGCGAGCATCCATCCATTGTAAGTGTCATAAAATTTTTCTAACCCTATCCATAATGTGGTGATACCAGGTTTCCTTTCTGATTTATATCCCTTCCAACCTCCAAGCCGTGCTATTACCCAGGTAGCATATCGCAATGTATTTTTTTTAGAATGGTTCTTTAATTTTTCAGTTTTACCTTCCATTTTTTTACATTGCATCTCTACACATTCCATTTCTTTTTCTGTAAAGCAGATGCCTGCAGGCAATCCCGCCTCTTCAGGTTCATCCCATGCAATGCGCATTTGGAATATTTTTATAATCGCATCCAACATCAGCAGGCATAGTTTTTTAATAGACTCCCCTTTTTCCAACTCACTGGCTTCAATATCGAATCCTTCTTTTTTAAGGATTCTGAATACTTCTTCTATCATCCATCGCCAACTGTACCATTCTATTATTTGTAATGCTTCATTTAATGTAATAACGGGTATGGTTGTCAGTAGCCGCCAGCATATCGGCTGTTTCGCTGATCCGCCCACTTCCTTTGCTTCCACACACCAGAGTGTTACGGTTGATGCTGCTTCTTTAGCCGTTCTGCTGCAATTTTTAATTTCTACTTCTGTGAACCTTACTTCCAGTTCAGCTATTCTTTTCTTTTGACCTTTTCTCTTATCCCCATCAATTTTAATATGGTATGTACCGGCTACATTACACATCGATACCTTGTTAAACAACTTCCCCCCTTCCGGTAAACTCCTGTCTGATTTTGCCCTTATTAATAAATGCGTTTTGGCATCAGGTATAGTGGCAAATTGCTCATAAATATCTCCTTCCCGATCCTGCACTATTATCACCGTCTCTGCTTCCTTTAAAATTGTTTTCGCCGCTTTGGAGGATGCCTGCCATTTATTAGATTCCTTTTGTTCTATTGTAAGTTTCTGATACTTATGTTTATCCTTAGCTTTTTTTACCTCTCTTACTAAAGAACGGTTCCACATCCGTATGTCGCAATATCCATAAGGAAAGCAAGTGGCCGCATCTACTACCAAAGAAGGATGAATAAAAAAACCTAGTCCATTTTTTGGTGCATTCGTTGTGCCTACTGAGTTATCTTTCCTGATACGGTTTTTATGATTATACAAATTTATTTCAGATGTATCCTGTATACTCAACACTACCTTACCTTTTATTGCTTTCGCACAGCGACTACTTATACCGGTTGTTATTGCCTTTGTGCTAGTACGCTTATTTTTTAAAAAACGGTAATAGCCCTTTTGTTCTGCACTGGTTAAGCTAATCTGGCGAATAGCATGCGTACCTTTTACCAGTAATCTCCTTACACATTCATTTCCTCGCTTATCTAATCTTTTATCTCCAAAACAATTTTCAAATGATACGGATAACATAATTTTTATTTGGCACAAATCTATGATATTTGTGTCCACACGGTAGGTATAAGAGGGCGATGCAACCCTGCCTGACTGCGTCAAGCAGACAGGGATGATGCCATGAAATACTTCTGCCCGGACAACAAAAAATATGGTTGTATAGAAGTGTGTCCCGATAGGCATTCGCTATCGGGATTATCAATACAACGATGCTTAATTGAAAAACGATTGTCTGCAAACAAAAAATGAATTTCATACAAAACAGCCAGGGCCCATCATTTTTTTTATCTCAGTAAAACCACGGTGCCCTGTTTTTTTATAACCTGCCCGGTATAGGTTTCCCCTTCTGCCATCCAAACGAAAGTGCCGGGATCCTGGGGGTTGCCTTTATAAGTGCCATCCCATCCTTTGCCTTTTTCTGAAGTGGCAAACAACAATTGCCCCCAACGGTTGTAAACCCTGAAGGATTTGAGCGTTCGCATTCCAATTAATATTGGCCGCATAACATCATTATTCCTGTCGTTGTTGGGACTAAAACCAGTTGGCACATAGAAGCTGGGCGGCACTTTAAATACTTTTACCCGGATGCTGTCAGTTGCTTTGCACCCTGCTGCGGTTGATACCAATAGGGTATAAACAATATCGTCTTCGGGGAAACCAAGCGGATTAGGCAGGTTCGGGTTATTTAACCATCTTGAAGGGCCCCATAAATAACTATCCCCTCCAATGCCATTTAATAAAAGCGGCTGGCCAATTACTATCGAAGTATCAGGTGGGCCTGCATCGGCATTTACAATTGGGTAAACCCTTACCCATACGCTGGCACTTGCCGGCTTAGGGCAACCGAGTGTATCGCTAACCGTTACCGTGTATTTCGTGTCTGTTAATGGCTTTATGGATACCGGGTTTCTAATATCGGTGGCTGTTAAAAAAGTAACCGGCGACCATAAATAGATACTGCCGCCTGAAGCATTCAAAGGGGCGGAATCCCCAAAACATACGAGTGTGTCATTGCCTGCACTGGCTTGAGGGTAAGGCGCTGTTCTTATGGTAACCTGGTCCTGGCTTTGGCATTTTCCAATATTGCCAACCACGGTATAGGTGATAGCGGGTGTTAATGGTATAGCGAGCGGGCGTTTATCTGTTGCGCTGCTAAGGTAAGTTGCAGGTTCCCATTTGTAATTTAACGCATCGCTTGTTGTATTCAGTATCAATCCATCCGCTCTGCATATAGTGGTATCATTTCCCGCATTAATTGTAACAAAGGCTTTTACGTCAACAAAAACAGAATCCCTGTTGATACAACCAAACGGATCAGTTAAGGTAGCAAAATATTTTATTGGCAAATCGGGGCTTACCAACGGATTCGGAATAGTTAAGCTGCTGATATTAATATTGGGCGCCCATACAAAATTACCATTGCCTGCAGCATTCAGTTGTAATGTATCAATGGTGCAGATCAGGGTATCATTGGTAAGCGTAATGGAGGGCAATGCTTTTATCATCACCTGCATGGAATCGCTCTTTGTTTTGCTACAACCGGTTACGCCTGCCAGCACCCGGTATGTAGTAGTTACCGCCGGGGAAGCAACGGGATTGGGTATGTTTGGATTGCTTAACCCTGTGGCGGGAAACCATTGATAAGTATCGCCTCCACTTGCGGTAAGCTGTGCGGTGGCCTGGCCAATACATATTGCCATATCGGGCCCCGCATTTGCAATTGCCAGTGGCTTTACGGTAATATTCCGGGTGGTGGTAACCGTACAATTTTTTCCAAGGCGTGTGGTTAAAATGAAAGTAGCGGATGTATTGGGAAAGGCCTTGGTAACTTTTAGTAATGGATCCTGTACCTGGGCCGCCGGGCCCCAGCTCCATGATACATTATTGGTATAATTGCTGTTGCCCGTCAGCGTAAGGGTATCATCTTCACAAATATTGGATGCTGATGCCGTGATGGAATTTGTAAGGTCGTTTTTTGGCGTTACCCTTACTGAATCAGTGCTGATGCACCCCGCCAGGTTTAAGGTTACTTTGTACAATGTGGGCGCTGTGGGATAAACCAATGGAGTGGCGGTATTGGCATTAATGATGTCCGGTCCCGGCACCCAGTTAAAATTACCCTGTCCTAAAGCGGCTAATTGTAAAGTATCTGCCCCGCAATAACTGGTATCTTTTGAAATTAATGTCAGTACAGGGTTGTCCGGGATTATTACAGGTTTTGTGATGGTATCAATACAGCCAAAAGTGTTGCCCACTATTAACCGTACATTATAAGTACCAGGGTTTGCATAAGAACAGGTTGGATTTTTTAAACGGCTGGAGTCGTTGGTGGCAGCGGGATTTCCAAAATTCCATTGCCATCCGGCAGGCACCCCATAATTGGTGGTGGTATTATCCGTAAACTGAACCGGCACCCCTTTACATAATGGGCCAGCCGTGTTAAAATCCGGAAAGAACCCCGGATAAACCCTTACCATGAGTGTATCCGAACTGGTGCATAACCCACCAATTGAAACCGTCAATTTCACTTTGTAAACACCGGTATCCGTATAAATATGTGTCGGATCAGACAAAGAAGAACTATTGCCAATGCCGGATGAAGGTTCTCCAAATTCCCATAAATAAGTAGTGCCTGGCGGGTTGGTAGTGGCATTGGAAAAATTCAGGGTAAACCCATCGCAGGTAACACCTTTAGGCGCTAATTTAGCCAACACCGGGTCACAATCTTTTACCTGAATATGAAGCTCTTTTTTTGTTTCCCCCAAAACAACCCCTCCCCTGGTTTCGATAATACAAACGGTTACCACAAATTCGCCACCGGATGTTTTCGGGATGGGGGCTATTCCACTTATCAAACCAGTAGTGGGATTAATGGTAACCCCCGGCCCCATTGGCTGCGCCCCGAAATAAGGGGAAGTATAACCCACCATTGAATAAGGCGGAGCGGCTGCAGGATTTGGGGATGGCACACCAGTTGACCCTCCATCAAATGCCGAACACAAGGTGTAGGACAATACATCGCCATCTTTATCCGTTGCCGAAAAAGGGTAACTAAAAAAACTTCCGCCACAAACTACGGCTGTATCATTCACCGGAAAATGGGGGCTGCTGTTTTTGTTCGCATCAAATATGGAAGAATTTGTGCCTGGTATCAAAATGGAATAAGTGTTTCCGGAATTCCCCGAGTTCTGTACATTTTCCATGCCTGCAATGCGGCAACAACGCTGGTAGCTGATGGTGTACCCGGCAGGGGATACCGGCAGTTCATAATTATTTAGCACATACTCAACGATGGTATAATAGCAATTTGCCTGATTTCCGCTTATACAAGGTTCGTCAATTCTTTTATCCAGGTTATATTGATTGGTAATGGTTACAGAAGGATTGGCAAACTGTGTGGAAGTATTTCCCTGAAAAATGGTAAAATTAATTGGATTAGTTAACTGGCCTGGCGAAGGATTGCAGGACATGTACATGGTAAGGGTGATTTTATAACGCAGATTAGCTGGATTAGTAATACCCGGGCCGAGATACTCATAAGTAAAAAACCCGCCTTTTATATGCGCTGAAAAGGCATTTAAAAGGGACAAGGATAAAAACACTGTAAATAAAAATTTCTTCATAGTCAGCTTAATAAGCAAATATTAGCTATAAATATAAATAAAAACGAAATTTCCCGGTTTCTGGTATTTGTTAAAAATGCAAAGTGTTGTATTTTAATTTCGGTAAAATTACGTTGTACGGTACTTTAACTTTTTATTGCAAAAAGTTTAATAGTATTTGATTTGACTTATCCGGCTCTTCCCACATGCCCATGTGGGCAGATTTATTAAATATGTAAACATGTGATTGTGCAGGAAGATAACATTGCTGAAGGCTGCTTTGTAAAGGGATGGCAGTATCAAATTCGCCGATGATAAATAGTATGGGTTTGGGAAATGTTTTTAACACCGCTGTCCTGTCTGGCCGGGCTAACATTGCCTGGTAATATTGTACCAATGCCGAAGTGGTAAATTTTTCCCCTTTCCCAATCAACTCATTTATTCTTTCGGGATTTTGTTCAGCAAAGGCTTTGGTAAATAACCCCGGGATACTTGTTTTTAAAAAAGCATTGGCCCCTTTCTCATTAATAAAATCAATCGCTTTCGCCCTTGACTGTTTTTTTTCTTCATTATCCGCAAATGCGCTGGAATGAAACATGCCAAATGAATGCAGGTAGTGTGGGTATTTTTCAGCAAAGGCTATAGTGATGTAACCACCCATGCTGTGACCGATAATTGTAACGCCCTCCGCTCCCTGGAGTGGATAACTTAATAGTTCAATATCAATGATCTCTTTTAATATTTCAGCGTAGGTTTCAATAATAGCATTAGGCACCAGTTCACTCCGGCCGCTTCCCGGCATATCGGGGATAATTAGCCGAAAATGATCTTTTAAAAAGTCCACCTGGTTGTTCCAGATATCACCGTCTTCAGCAAACCCATGCAGTAATACAACGGTTTTTCCTTCGCCGGTGGTGCGATAAAAGATACTTGCGTTTTGGTAAGTGATTGTATTTTCAGTCATAAATTAAAGAGTTAAACTAATTATACGAATTTACGGCTATTATTCATGAAGAGAGATGAACCGGGTGCATTTCAAATTTTCGCTTTACTTATCAAGACCGTGGCCTGTGAGGCGCCAACCACTGCCTGCTGCCCTGGCTTGTGTTCCACCAGACAGGGGAGATTTGAATTGCACCCAATGAAACTGAATTTATTCCGTCCTTTAAAATTGTTGCCTAAAATATTTGCCGGCGCTCCTAAAGGCCAGTAGCAATACTATGGGAATTAACGCATTGTTCATTTGCTGGGGTAAAAAGGACCAGCCAAGTAAAACGATTATTAAAGCAGCCGTACTGAAACCAAAGTATTTCCTGGCCCATTTGGTTTTGCTGTTTACAAAGAAAGCTATAACGGTATTGGTTGGCCATGCCCACAATAAATTATAATTATTTTTGGTCATGGAATGATCCGTGCCTGTCCACATGAAAATTAACACAATGCCCAGTAACCCGGTAACGAAAAAGAAGATACCATCAAAGCCCTGTAAAAATATTTTCGTCGTGTTATTAGTTGAAAAGCTTAATGATACTATCACAATAAACAACAAGGAAAAAACAATCATTGGTGTTAAAAAATACCCCTTGTTTTTTTCCTGGTTGATGGGATATAAGTTGGTGGACGATAAAACCAGTTGATGATTTTGATTACTGCTGTCTAATGACATCATTAAATTATCCGGCAAAAACTGCGATTGCGTTGTTGTCATCACCGCATCGGTTGGGGCGCCTAATAATACATCAATGCCCAGTTTACTCCAGTGTTTTTCGTTCTTATCAAGGTACTGGTGTATAGCCTGCCTAAACCGGGTGCCTTGCGGCAAAATGGTTTTAAAACCAGGATGGCCTTTTTTATATTTTACCAGCATATCCCTGGGCCTGGTGGTGCAGTTATCAAAAGTAAAATCGTATTTGTAAAATTTGTTTTGGTCATTCGCGTTTTCATGGAGGGCTTCCATCAGCGCTATTTTTTCCATGGCATCCAGGTTTAATACCTGCTCCGTAATGCCGCGGTTACCTGCCTGGTAGCCGTATTTAAAATCCTGAAAATTTTCAACGGATAAATAGTACAACAACTTACCCCGGATAAATTTTGTGTAAAAGCCGGGGCCGTCAAAATTGAAAGTACCGTAATTGAAAACATTATCCGTTACGCTGCTGCTATCCGTAACCCTGATGGCGGTATGGCCGAATGTGGAGTATAATTCTTCACCGGGGGTGCAGGTGAGCAGGGAAATCCTTATGTGCGATGAATCCTGGGCTAATGTGCTAATTTGCTGATGCGCCAATATGCCAATGAAGCACAGGCGAAGTAATATTTTTTGGAATGAGAAAGTGAATTTGAAAATTTGAAAATTTG
>JANOTW010000700.1:0-1734 GCA_031416575.1 Ferruginibacter sp. | reverse complement strand
GTTTGCCATTGTTTTTATTTTAGGTTTTGCCCCCATCCCCTGAAGGGGTGTTTGGAGAAATTTAATAAATACTATTTTTTGTCAACGTCTGTGCTACTATCATCGCCTGTTGTGTCACTCACTTCATCGTTCGGTAATTCTACTCAACAATTTTTTACATTGAAAAAACTTCTTCATTCTGATTTAAAAATTCATTCTCACTTGCATTTTCTCCTGGTTCTTTATATTCAAACTCTTTTAGTTTTTTATGAAAACCGTCACTGTCTTTTATAATAGCTACCCTTGCACTGCGCACAAACTCTATCAGGCCATAAGGTTCCAATACTTTTATTAATCCATCGGTTTCTTCTCTGTGGCCTGCTACTTCAAATACGGTATAGTCTTTACGGATAACGACAGCTTTGGCCCCATGCTCTCTTAATAATCTTTCTACTTTTACTTCTTCCGCAATGATGTTGGTTGGTACTTTATACAAAGCCAGTTCCTGCCAAATAATTTCTTCATTCGTATTATAATATGCTTTCAATACTTCTACTTGCTTTTCTATCTGGCGACAAAGTTTACGTACCACATCTTCTGTTTCGTTAATTACAATTGTAAATCTGTGTACACTGTCTACTTCGCTTGGTGAAGTGTTCAGGCTTTCTATATTAATTTTCCTACGGGAAAAAATAATAGCAATACGATTGAGTAAGCCAATCTGGTTTTCTGTATAAACTGTTATGGTATATTCCAATTTTAGCATAAACTATTCGTTTAAAAAATTCTTTTATAATGTTCTACCACCGGGAATGGGTTATAAAAATGATGTAATAACTTTTTCCATTCCTGGTATCCTTCACTTTGTCTGAAACCTGTTGTATGGTCTTCTATTGTATTCCATCGGACAACCAATAAATATTTATCATCCTGTTCAATACATTGCTGCAATTCGTGTTGTATATATCCTCTTGCTGATTCAATAATTGGCTGGGCTTTAATAAATGCTTCTTCAAATGCTACTGATTGCCCAGGCCTTATTTCTAAAAGAGCTATTTCTGTTATCATTTTACTTTGACTATTAAATGCTGCCTGGATATTTATATTTCATCTTTTCCTAACACCACTTCAGCCACACCTTTTCCCTGCGGCACCATGGGGAATACATTATTTTCTTTTCCCACCATTACTTCCAGTAAATAGGCACCTTTATGATTCAACATGTCACTCAACGCCCCTTTCAAATCTTTTCTGTCAATTACTGATTTGCCATCAATGCGATACGCTTTTGCCACCTGTACAAAATCGGGGCTGGTAATGTCAGTAAATGAATATCTTCTTTCATGAAACAGTTCCTGCCATTGCCGAACCATTCCCAAAAACTGGTTATTAAGAATTAATATTTTTATATCAACATTAAACTGCATAATTGTTCCCAGCTCCTGTAATGTCATTTGAAAACCACCATCGCCGATTACTGCAACAACAGTACGTTTGGGGTTGCCAAATTTTGCACCGATAGCTGCGGGTAATGCAAAGCCCATGGTTCCTAAACCACCACTGGTAACATTACTTTTTGTCTTGTTGAATTTTGCATAACGACAAGCCACCATTTGGTGCTGACCAACATCGGTAACGATGATCGCATCGCCATTAGTTAGTTCATTCACCAACTTTATCACTTCACCCATTGTAAGAACTTCGGTAGTAGGGTCAAGTTCTTCTATAATTACTTTATCCTGTTCTTTCTTTATG
>JANOTW010000699.1:0-10160 GCA_031416575.1 Ferruginibacter sp. | reverse complement strand
TTAGGGTTTATTGTTTTCGGTTTTTGGTTACGGGCAAAAGTATTCAAATTAGCATTGGTGTGCCCTCTTGCCATTCCTCATTTTTTGTCCGGGCTGAAGTATTTCATGGCATCATCCTTGCATCGCCCTCTTGTACTGAATTCCAATGGGCAACTTTAATTGCGTTATGTTGAGCGGTTCTTTATCGTAGTTAATGAACTGGCAGAAGGCCTCCCCTTTTGGGGCCGGGGGCAAAACAGGGCCTTCAAATTATGCCTCCCTTTAAAAAACAGTTCGGCCTTTGAAAATAAATGACCTGTAAATTTTACCTCCCGATGAATCGGGATTATTAGCGAAACATCAGCCCCGGTTTATTTGGGTACTCTTGTACCGCATACCAATGGATATCTTTTATTACGTTTTTTATTAAAGAAATATAATGCTATTATTGGCATTCTTGCGGCCTGCATTATTCAAAAATAAAATCCATTGCCCCGCAGGATCAAGGGGTACTGTTGTGCATGAATAAATGAACCTTAACCAATAAAATCATTGATTGAAAATCCCATCTCCGCTCATACATTCACTCCAAAATATAAAAGGCTTCGATAAAGAAGCCTTCGAAAAAGTGCATCAGTCCGGCGAGCAAATCACTTCAATAAGATTAAACACTAATAAACTATCCGGTTCTTTAAATGCCCCCGCTATTCTTGATGGTTTGGAGGATGCCGATACCTCCCTGGTTCCCTGGAGTTCCAACGGCTACTATCTTTCAGCCCGCCCATCCTTTACTTCAGACCCGCTCTTTCACGGGGGCGCTTACTACGTTCAGGAAGCAAGCAGTATGTTTTTGGAAGAAGTATTGAAGCAATCAACGGATGGTACCCAAGCCATAAAAGTTTTGGACCTCTGTGCTGCGCCCGGCGGAAAGTCCACTTTAATTCAATCCATCATTTCCGCGAAAAGTTTATTGGTAAGCAATGAAGTCATTAAAAAGAGGGTAACGGTTTTAACGGAAAATATAACCAAGTGGGGTGCATCCAATGTGATCGTTACCAATAATGATCCCAAGGATTTTAAAAGGCTGCCCGATTTTTTTGATGTGATAGTGGTGGATGCACCCTGTAGTGGAAGCGGCTTATTCAGAAAAGATTTAAATGCGATCAATGAATGGAGTGAACAAAATGTAGAACTATGCAGCCAGCGGCAACAACGTATCCTGGCCGATATATTACCGGCGTTAAAAGAAGGCGGGATATTAATTTATTCCACCTGCTCTTATTCAGCGGAAGAAAACGAAGAAATTTGCGGTTGGCTTATAAAAAATCATCAATTATCAACTATCCGGTTTCAATTAAAAAGTGAATGGAATATAATAGAAACCACGTCTTCTGAAACCAATGCTTACGGATATCGCTTTTATCCTGATAAACTAAAAGGAGAAGGCTTTTTTATTGCTGCTTTTAAGAAAAGGGATTCGGAAAATGCGGACAGGCAGGAGGGGAAAGCAAAGGGAAGACCTGAAAGATTAACACCCAAAGAAATTGAGGTAGTAAAGCGCTGGTTAAAGAACGGGGATGATTTTTTCTTCATCAAACAACACGAAGATGTGATTGCCATACCCATTCACCTCGAAAAATATTTAGCGGATATTCAGTCGGCGCTTTATATAAAAAAAGCAGGCGTAAAGTTGGGCGCCATCATACGCGATGAATTAATCCCTGTTCACGAGCTGGCACTAAGTACCATTATCAATAAAAGTATTCCTGCTATTGAGGTAGATAAAGAAACAGCCTTGCAATATTTGCGCAGGCAGGAAATAAAATTAGATGCTGACATAAAAGGATGGGCATTATTAACCTACCGGCAATTACCCCTTGGCTGGATAAAAGCTTTACCAAACCGCATTAATAATTATTACCCGAAAGAGTGGCGAATTCTTAACAAGTAGTGTTAAAGGTGTAAGGTGTAGGGTGTAAGGCTAATCGTGAAATATTGACAATTCACCTTTCACCTTTCACATTTGCATGAAATCCTTTACCATGAAGTGATAGCATATACCGGACAAAAAAAATAAGTTAAACTAAAAAGGAGGGTTGTGATAATAGTGTCACTAACCAACAAAATTTCCCATCTTTGCCATGAAAAAATTATCAGTGTATGAAGCGTTTATTGATTGTATTATTATCTGTTCCATTATTCGTGCTGGCACAAAATAAAGCACTTGTGATAGAAGGTGTTGCCCCCAATTTATATGTTAACCATACTGTAGCGCCCAAAGAAAATTATTATAGTATTGGCCGTATTTATAATATCAGCCCAAAGGAAATTGCCCCATTCAACAATTTAGTATTGGAAAGCGGATTAAGCCTGGGCCAGAAACTAAAGATACCTTTATTAGCAGCTAACTTTTTGCAAACCGGTAATGCCGCCCCGGATGAAGCATTGATTCCTGTTTACCATATCGTTAAAGGAAAGGAGGATTTGAATCGAATCAGCGGGAATTTTAACAAACTGCCGGTAGAAACGCTGAAGCAATGGAATAACTTAAAAGCCGGTGCGGTAAGCAATGGCGCTGCTTTGATAGTAGGATACCTGAAAGTAAAAAAAGATTTATCTCCTTTGGCAAATATGGCAAAAGCTAAGCCAGCCGATAATCCTGTTAAGGCGGTGGATAATCCGCTCAATTCCGCTACAGCAAAACCACCCGGCAAACCTTTAGTAGTGAAAGAAACATTGCCACCAGTAAAAATAGCTGTAAAGGAAAAGCCACAGGCAACTGAGGAAATAAAAAAAGAGCATGTTGCGGATGTAGTTGTGAAAGTAGCTGAACCTGTTAAAAAAGTGATATCTCCTGTAAGCGGAAAGAATTTTAATGGAGGTGTTTTTAAATCGGAATATGAAAAACAAACAAGCAATAAGGATATAGCCGGTGAAACGGGTGAAGCCGCGGTTTTTAAAAGCACCAGTGGCTGGAACGACGGAAAATATTATTGCTTGCACAATACTTCATCACCCGGTACCATCGTAAAAATTACCAGCACTTCCACAGGCAAAAGCATTTATGCCAAAGTGTTGGATGTGATACCGGATATAAAGCAAAATACAGGTTTGCTGGTACGCATCAGTAATGCCGCCGCGGAAGAATTAGGCGCCGGCGATGTGAAATTTGATTGTGCTTTGAGTTATTCGAAGTAATACCCCAACCCCGCTGACCAGCGGGGAGTTATTTGAAGAGTTTTATGAATTAGAAAATATCCTATGGGTCGAATCGCGAAATATTACTTTCTACTTTCAATAAATGAACGATACACCCCAACATATATACGATTTGCAATTAAAATTATGGCTCGCAAAATCGCCAGGGGAGCGGTTGCGCCAGTTAATGATTGACAATGATGCGTTATTTAAATTTTGGAGGGAAACCAAACCTGCAAAAAATAGCGCTAAAAAAATATTGCTTACCAAAGCAATCATTGAATCAAATTTTCAAAAATAAAATACTAAAGTTTGGCAATTTGCTTTCATAAGGGATACAACGTGGGAAAAGTTCCCCAATGGTATGCGGTAAAAGGGAGTCCCGATGCGGCACACCAACCTTACTCGGGATAAAGATGACACAACAAATCTTAATCAGGGCCCTGCTGTTGGGTAAAAAAATAAAAAAGGTTTCATTTAATTGAGATAAAGGAAAGAAGTTTTTGCTGTTAAAAATCATCAATAAAAAACCCCATCCGTTAGCTAACGGATGGGGTTTTTTATTGATGATGATTTTAGCGCCGCTATTATGGGAATATGCCTAATTCCGCATAGCTGGTAGCTACTTTATTAATGGCGCTTACATAAGCGGCTGTACGCATATCCGGTATTTCAGGGCTGCTTAGCCAAATATGCATGATTTCCCTGGTGGCGGAAATCATGGTTTCTTCCAAACCACTGTGTACAAGGTCAATTTCATCGGCTCCGTGCAGTATGAATTCCCTTTCCTTTTCACTTACGGATTTACCACTCAGTTTTTCTATTTGCCCCAGTATGCGTGAATTCATGTTTTCACTAAAACGTTTTTCCAGGCGGCCATAGCGTACATGACTAAGGTTTTTCAGCCACTCAAAATAACTTACTGTAACACCACCAGCATTCAGGTACATATCCGGTACACACAAAATTCCCTTCTGTATAAATATTTCATCCGCTTCAGGCGTACAGGGGCCATTCGCAGCTTCACCAATAATTTTTGCTTTTACCCTTTGGGCGTTATTACCGTTTATAACATTCTCCAATGCCGCAGGAATCAGGATATCACATTCCAGTTCCAGCGCATCGGTGTTGATGGCAAGGTTAGTAGCTCCCGGAAAATTTAAAATAGAACCGGTTGTTTTTCTGTGTTGAAAAACATCCTCTTCATTCAATCCGTCTGCATTATAAATGGCTCCTTCAAATTCAGCGAGGCCAATAACTTTAGCGCCATGCTCCCGAAAGAATTTTGCTGAATGGTATCCCACATTGCCTAAACCCTGTACTACCACTGTTTTTCCTTCTACACCAACCGTCAATCCAAGCTTATCCATTACCTCCTGCATATTACATACTTCCCTTATTCCAAAGAAAACACCTAAGCCGGTCGCCTCTTTACGGCCCCGTACGCCACCCTGGGTAATTGGCTTACCGGTTACACAGCCGGCGCCATCAATTTCTCCCGGCTTCAGGGATTGATAGGTATCTGAGATCCAGGACATTTCCCTTTCGCCGGTACCATAATCAGGTGCAGGTACATCTATACCGGGACCAATGAAATTTTTCTTTACCAGCTCGGATGTATAACGGCGGGTTATCTTTTCCAGCTCATAAGTAGAATATTTGCGGGGATTAATTTTAATACCGCCTTTGGCGCCTCCAAAAGGAACATTCACTATAGCGCATTTATAAGTCATCAATGCGGCCAATGCCATTACCTCATCCTGGTTAACTTCCTCACTAAAACGGATACCGCCTTTGCAGGGCGATTTGTGTTGGCTGTGCTGAACACGGTAGGCCTCCATTACTTCAATGGTGCCATCATCTCTTTTTATAGGGAACCGCATTTGGTAAACACTGTTACAGGCTTTAATTTGTTCTAAAATACCGGTATCCCATTTTGTAAACCGGGCGGCCTTGTCAAAACTTTTTTCTACACTTTCAAAAAAACTGTACGGGGTTTGTGCTGACATAAATTTGTTTTTAGTTAAGCAATCGTTTTAAAAAAATATAGCAACCGGCAAGAAGCTATTTGCACCGGTCCCAGTGGGGATTTTGGGGCCATTATAATTAGAAGTTTATAATAATGTAATGAAACCAGTCTTTATTACTGTTCATTCCTGAAGCAGTTGGTATTATCCGGATAATATTTTTTGAACCGGCTTCTTTCATTCATCAACATCCCTGTATGCCTGAAGAAGTAAGGCAGGCTTGATTCCCGTTTTGCCGGCATAATCAGGCAGCTTCTATACAACCATACTTTTTTTATTGTCCGGGCGGTAGTATTTCAATTAAGCATTGTTGCATCGCCCTCGTGTACCGCATACCATTGGGGATCTTTCATTACGTTGTAAATTAAAGGAACTTCATCCCCCGCTCATTTGTTACCCTTGCACCACGGACCTTTCCTCCATTCATTCATAACTAACTTACCTTCTTCTTCATAACAATCTCCTTTGCAAAACCCTTCTTTTGGAAAGGGGTGCGGTTACAATTTTATTGTTTGTCTTCTAACTTAGCTATCTTTCTGTCAATACTTACCAGGTATAATAAAAGGCCCGCCAGGATGGTAATACAGATCGCCATCACTACGTAAATTTTCCCATGGCTACGCATGGCGCTTTCAGCAACCTCATTGCTTTGTGCATAAATACCGGTACTGGCAAATAAACTACCCGGTAATAACAGTAAATAATAAACCCTATTTCGCATTAATTAAATTTTTATCCCTGATTAAATAGATCCTTATATTGAGTGTGCTTATCCAGGTACCCAATAAGGCCCACCCTATAACCGCCGGCCAGAAAACCATCCGCATCGCAGGGTCAAGGTCAGCTCCGTTCAGGCCCGGGTTGCCCTCCACGCCTTTACCTCCCGGGTGCAATGATTCCACCAATCTTGGCAAAATCATGATAAGCGGTAAATAAATGAAATAAGCGAAGATGTTGTAAACGGAGCTTACCTTGGCACGCTTGTCAATATCAGGCACCGCACTGCGCAATACCAGGTAGGCGAAATATATCAGCAAAGCAATGGCCACACCAATTTGTTTCGGATCATTGCTCCAGGGTTCGCCCCAGGTATAGGTGGCCCAAATAGCGCCGGTTACCAAACCAAGTACGCCCATCAAAATGCCGGTTTTAGCAAAAGAAGCTGCGTAAATATCATACCGGAGGTCGGGCTTGCGAAGATATAAAATGGAATAAACCAGCGAAGTAGTAAGCAGGATGATCTGGCCAAACCACATTGGTACATGAAAGAAAAGATTACGAATGGTTTCCTTTAAGTTGCCAATATCCGGCACTTTAATTAAAAAACCTGCGGTAAATGTATAGATCAATAATACCGCCGCTAATATTTTCCACCAGCTTTTTCGCATTTAAAATAATAATGTGGATGCAAAATTAGGGGAAAGAAAGTGTCATGCAAATTGTAAATTGTTTTTCCGCGAAAAGTAAGCCAGGGAACTTGAAATTAAAAGCAATGAGATACCAATCCCCATCAATCTTTCCACAAAAAGGGGAATAAGATGATGGAAAGCGCTATTACCATGATATCCAATCCAACAATCAATAAAGACAATTGGAGCAGCGCTCCTTCCCTGAACACCTCGCCAAAGGCTGTTTTGGAAAGCCTTATGAGTAATAATAATTGTGGTATGATCAACGGGAATCCCAGGATGGCCATTAGCGCCGCATTTTGTTGGGCCTTGGCGGCTATAGCTGCCAGTAAAGTAAATACCAAACTGAGGCTTACCCCACCCAGGCAAACAATGCCGGTAAATTGTAATGTATTTGATAATGGGTTTTTTAGTAACACAAAAAACAACCCCAAACTCAAAAGGCTCATTATCAGCATCAATATTATATTGTAGATCAGTTTTGCGATAATGAATTCCCTGGCGCCTGAAATAGAGTAGAAATACAACATGCGCCCACGGCTTTCCTGCAAAAAACTTTTAGCTACGGCATTTACGCATACAAATAATTGAATGACCCAAAACAATCCATTCCATACTTCGGCTTCAGGGTCATTGATGGAAAGTTTTAGTACGAAAATGGTGGAAGCCACATATAATAAAATACCATAAAAACTATGCTGTTGCCTTAGTTCAAGCAACAGGTCTTTTTTTAGTAAGGCAAAAATTATTTTAGTCATTGTGCAAGTTTACACATTAAATGAATGATGACGGATTTTATATGCCTGATGCCTGATTTTATTTATTTGATGAATCAGCTTTTGGCTCCGTGGCCGGTGTGTTTTTCAGGCCGTCTTCCAAATTGTTTTTGCGGTAGTGGCGCAAAATCAGTAGCGGCAACGATTTGAAAGCTGAAGCTAAAAAGAAAATATGCAGTAAGCGGGCACACTAATAAGCCGGGGCTGATATATCGCTAATAATCCCGATGCACCGGGAGGGAAAGATCCCCAAAGGCATTCAGTACAAGATGGGCCAAATAAACCGTGGTTGATGTTTCGCTAATAATCCCGATGCACCGGGAGGGAAAATTTACAGGTCATTTATTTTCAAAGGGCGAACTGTTTTTTAAAGGGAGGCACAATTTGAAGGCCCTGTTTTGCCCCCGGCCCCTGAAGGGGAGGTCTTCTGCCACTTCATTAACTAAGCCTAAAGAATCGCTCATTATAACGCAATTAAAGTTGCCCATAGGTATCAGGTACAAGAGGGCGACGCAACGATGTTGAGAAATGAAATATTGTTTGGACAAAAAACTGTATTGCGAAATCCCGATTTTTTTTCGGGAATGCCATGAAATAATTATGCCCGGACAACAAATTTATAGCGCTATTGTGCCAGCGATATCCTTAACTGTACACCCGCCCTGGTATTGGTTATGGGCGCACTGGAAGAAATGTATGGATTGACCCTGCGCTGATCAAAAAAGAGTTTAATATTTACCCTGTTGTTTAAAAAGTAATCAATTGTTGGCATGATGGTTATTTCCTTACTGCCCCCGGTTGGCAAAGTTGAATTCTGATCCAGCCGGTTATTTACGGTTACGTTATCCCTTATTTTAAAGTCGAGCCGGAAGTTGATCTCATTGTCTAACTTACCGGTACCATCCTTGCTTAAAAACTTAGGTAACTTTAATCCACCGAATAATTTAAGGCCACGTTTGCGGTAGCCTGCGCCAATAGCGAATTCGGTACTGCGTGTTTCACTTAACTGGAAGTCAACCAGGCTTAAACTGAGGGTACGCTGTTTTGTATAATCCACCTTGAACTGAAACTGGTTGGTAAACATCATATCAATGCCCACCAATGGCGCAAACTGTTCCTGTATGGTAATATTGGGCAACAGGAAATATGGAATGTAGTTATTTGAAATGGAATCATAAAAAGAAGGGTAACCATACCTGGATACATCCTGGTACAGCAATGCGGAAGTAAACCCGTTCATGCTAAGGCTTCCATTGTACCCATGCGATACCGTAAAGTTGGTCAAAATTTTATCAACTCCTTTTATCCTGCTCAGGCCGTTGTAATCCAGCTTCCAGTTGGGCCTTGGTATAATACTGCGGAATGGATTGGATTTTATATTGGGATTACTTTGCTTAATTAATCCTACACTATTGGGGTCCTGGCCCGAATAGGCTGCTATAAATGCGGGTATCAGTACATCATTCGCATACCTGTTATAGCCATACGCATAGCCATCGGCTTCCAATGGACGGCCATTATTGTATTTATTTAGTGCGTTCAACCTTTGAGAAATGATCTTCCTGTTGTCCTGGAATTTGAGGAAGGTTGCTGATATCTGGTTAGGATCAAACTTGCCGAACAGGGTTTTGTAGGAGATATAACTTACATCAAACCCGCCACCTGCATAAGGGCTCAGGTGGCCAAAGTTGTTACCAGTACCGGTGGTGTCTTTAAATAATTCGGAATAGCTTTTATTGAATGTTTTATTTACGTTCACACTAATGGTTAGGTCCCTTACCGGCTCTACCTGGGCGGTTAACGTTAACCGCTGGTCGAAGGATTGCTGCAAAATGCTATTGAATAATGTATCCCTGGAGATCAATCCTTTACGGGCGGCATTGTTCAGCCAGTTGGTATCGGGCTGCCTTCCCAGAATAAAATCAAAGCCGGGTTGCATGCTTCGGAAATTCCGCCCGACAAATTGTGTGCTGTCCAGATAGCCGGGCAAACGTGTATTGGCATTTTCAGACAGGGAAATATTAACCTGTTTTACACTGGTTATCAGTTTGCCAAATACCCTTCCGATGGTTCCCACATCCGGCAATGCATTAGGGTCTTTTATCCTTGTAACTTTAATGCGCTTAAACTTCTTTGTTGTAATTCCATTCTTGGTTATTGTCCTGAAAATAGAATCCCTCTTTACCTCCTTCGATTTTGCCCTTGCGCTGCTATCCCGTGGCAACTCAATGGCACGGAAGAATTTCAATTTACTATACAATCTTGTAAAGTCGAGCTGGGCGGTTGCTTCCTGGCTTTGGCCGTTTTCCAGGATATTCCCTAATTCTACCGCCAGCCTCGATGCGCCTATCCAGCGATAGGTGGCCTGGTATTTAAAATTAACCGTTGTCCAGTCGAGTAATGGAAATTTGGCGGTGGGTAAAGTATAGGAAATATTAGCTGCCTGGTTGTACAGGGTATTTCTGCCACCTCTAAACAGGTTGCTCCACACACTGTCTTTTTTTGGTTTGGTATCCAGCCTGCCTGCGGGTTCGTCCACCCTTGAATTATTGGTTGCGTTGAAATCAAAATTGATGGAACGGGTAAATGCCCAGCGAAAAATATAATCCCGCTGAAAAGTTAAATATTTATCATAGGTTTCAGGGATCCTATATTTATCCGAACCTACACTGCGTGGCCTAATGGCGCCAAACTGCCTTTGAATATCCGCCCTGAAACTTATTTGCGATGGCACGGGGTTGATATTAAAATCCTTTACCAAATCGAACCAG
>JANOTW010000698.1:0-2338 GCA_031416575.1 Ferruginibacter sp. | reverse complement strand
TAGCTCGGTAGGATATGGTATGTACACGGAAAAGCTGAAATCGGGAAACACGTTGAATGTAAGCCTGACCTCTACAGAGACCAGTATGAACGAGGTTGTAGTGGTGGGATATGGTACCCAGCGAATAAAAGATATTACAGGCGCTGTTACATCTATAAAAACAGACAACCTGCCAAAAACCGCCAATACGTCCATCAATAATTTATTGCAGGGACGTGCCGCAGGTTTAAACATAGACCTGCGCAGCGCTCAGCCAGGCGGCCGGTTAAATGTTAATATCCGTGGTGCGGGTGGCGCTCCTTTATATATTATTGATGGGGTACCTATTTTCAATACCACTCAAGCAGAACCAGCTATCATCTCTTTTGGTTCCGCAGTAGAAACAGGGTTTAACGGGGGGATAGACAGGGACCCTTTAAGTAATATGAACCCCGCTGATATTGAATCAGTTACTGTTTTGAAAGATGCAAGCGCTACCGCTATTTACGGTTCAGCCGCGGCAAATGGTGTAATCTTAATTACAACCAAGAAAGCAAAGGCAAGTGGAAAAGTAACTACTGAATACAGGGGTAGTTATACAGCACAAAAGGCAAAAGATTATTTTACCCTTTTGAATGCTAAAGAATTCATGGAGCAGCAGGTCCGTTTGGCAAAAGACCGCTCTCTTTTCCTTGCCAAAGCAGCGCCTTATGGTACCAATGCGGCGCCAGCTTATACACCGCTTTTTACTCAAACGCAAATTGACGCAGCCGGCGCAGGAACTAACTGGCTGGATGTATTGATGAGAAAGGGAAATATCCAGGAACACAATATTTCCTTGTCCGGAGGTACGGAAAATACAAGGATTTACACTTCTTTCAACTATTATAATAATAAAGCTATTATTGAAAATTCTGATTTTGCCCGTTATTCAGGCAGGGTTAACCTGGATCAAAGGATAAGTGACAGAATAAAATTTACTGTACAAATGCAAATGAGCCAGATTAACAGTAATAACATGTCAACCGGTAATGGTGGTAATTCAGAAAAATTCAATTCGTTACAAACAGCTTATGCCTATTCCCCTGCATTGGGAATATATGATAATGCTGGAAATTATACAAGGACCTTCAACACCCAAATAACCAATCCGGCTGCGTTTTTAGTCATTGATGACCGGCTGCTTACATCCCGCTTTTTTGCAGCCCCCAATCTGGAAATTAAAATCTTGAATAACCTGAAATTCAATTTGGTGGGAGGTATAGATAGAACAAAAGCGGAGCGTAAATTTTTCCTTCCGGCAAAAACGCAAAATTTCCTTTTCCCCCGCGGTATGGCGCAATTGTCAACGCAAACCGTCCAAAACTATAATGTGGAAGGATATGCTACTTATACCAAAGTTTTTGGTGACCATGATTTAAACTTGGTAGGCGGTGGCGGATATTATAAAAACTTTAATGAAGATTATGCAGTACAGGGTGCAGGCTACTTTACGGATGCATTGGGATATAATAATATAGGGTTAGCCGATGATAGGGATAAAACCCTCATCCGGTCCTTCAAATCTCCTGATGGCATTAAAATGTCACCATTTTTCAGGGCAAATTACTCCTATAAGTCAAAGTACTTATTCACATTGAATGCCCGCGCTGATGGATCAAGCAATTTTGCGGAAAATAAAAAATGGGGGTTCTTTCCGGGTTTTGCAGCCGCATGGCGTGTAAGCCAGGAACCTTTTTTATCCAATTCAAAAGTGATTTCAGATCTTAAAATACGTGCAGGTTATGGAACTGTAGGTAATGATGCCGGATTAAATTCCCTGGCATTATACAAGTCCGGGGGAGCTGATGTTGGTTCGTTCCTGATTGGTAATACTTATTATCCAGGCGTAAGTCTTGGCCAGCTTGAAAATCCGAATTTATCATGGGAAACGATCCAGTCAACCAATATCGGCGTAGATTTTGGATTATTTAAAGGCCGTATCACTGGTGTTGTTGATGTGTTTAGAAGGGATAGGTTGGACATAATAGATTTTGCGCCTTTGCCAGCCAATAATGCTGTTGGCAGGTTAATAACCAACCTGGGTTCTCAACGCACCGAGGGAGTTGAATTCACCGTTAACTCAATAAATTTGGAGGGTAAGTTCAGGTGGGAGACTTCTTTTAATATCTCTAATTTCAAGACCAACTGGTTAAAAAGAAATCCTTATTATGTGTTACGTCCCTGGGAAAAGGCACAGGACCGCCTGGACATAGTGTATGGTTGGCAAACATCCGGAATTATTAAAACTGCTGCCGACAAGCCGTCTTCGATGCCTAATGCAACATTTGGAAATATAATTTACGTAGATCAGAATAAG
>JANOTW010000697.1:0-1611 GCA_031416575.1 Ferruginibacter sp. | reverse complement strand
GAGGCGGCTTATGCAGTTACTGATTTTAACTCGTACCAAAATTCAAACATCAAAATGATACTGGTACCACCTTTGCGAATAAAACACCTAATCCTATAATTTGTATTTGTATTTTATTTGCCTGGCTGAATTGATGCTCTTGAAATTATGCGTTTTATCACTATCATCCACTCTTAATCAAAACAAAACCAATTGGTTATGATTTAGTTCTTTGAAATTTTGTTGGCGGGCCGTGTCAAACAGTTGATTGACGGGGGTTTTACTTAGTAGGGTCATACTTGAAATTTGTAGAATTTCGTAATTAGTGTGATTGATTTTCAGTTTTTCCTTCATTATTGCCACTGTACAATATGCTATTATGGCGGTATAAACTTGTATCCGAACAGCATTTTCAGATGTTCCCCAAAATGATTATTTGCAGGTGCTGTTTTATCCACTTGAAAAACAATTCAATTCTCCAGCGGTACTTATAAAGCATTGCGATTTCGGTTGCAGCCAGTTCAAAGTTATTACTGATGAACTCCAGGTCCATAGCAGATTCCTGATCATAAAATTTTATCAGCCTTAACTTATCCGGATAGTTTTTAACAGCATAATGATTGTTCAGTTTTATTACCTGGTCAATCTTTATACCAGTAGATTTATCTACTTTATTTGAGTATAACCGGCGATAGTTCATATTATCTTTTGCCCTCGTTACAAACCATGCATGTTTTTGGTGGATATTATGTAACCGGCTAAAGTCAACGTAGCCCCGGTCAAAAACGTAAAAGCTTCCCGGTTCATAAACCAATATATCCATCACATTCACATCATGTACCGAACCATCTGAAAAGTGAACAAAATGAGGGATATCGCTTTTGATATCGAATTGAGTATGAAGCTTGATTGCTCCTTTGTTTTTACGGAATTTAGCCCACCAAAAAACGCTTAAGCACAAGTCAATAGTAGTAGAATCAACTGCATAAACATTGCCGTCTATTTCCAATTCAAAATCGGAGGAAGCTTTACATATTTTTCTGGCCTGCGCTATTAGTGTATATGCAAAATCAGCATACATGCGCCAATCCCTGTTTTCATTGGCATAAGCAAGGTTTGATTTAGTGATAGTAGTTCCCAATCCCAAATGATACCATTTACTTTGTTGTGTTTGCAGGCAGGTAACCAAATCGCCAAGGCTATCCCGTTTTTGCTAATTGACCAAAGAGCATACACGAAAGTTGGTTCCAACAAGAGAAGGCCTTAATCTTATAATTTCCTTTATACTTTTTTACAAACTTGTTGAAATCATCGAAACTCAAAAAGCCGGTTACCTGGGAAAAAACATATTTGCCTGTATTAATTTGGCAAATGTGCCAAATTGTCAAATCAAAAAATCAAAAATTGCTGAAATCGCTGAAGAACATTTTTCGGCTATAACCCTTTACCAACAATAATTTAAAAGAACTAAAAGTTTGAACGTTTGGACGCTAGTGTTGTACTTTTAAAGCTATGGGCAACTTTAATTGCGTTTTAAATTAACAATTTTTACCCCTTTAGGGGATGGGGGTAACCTATTTTATTTGATTGTCGAACAAAACAAAAAATCACTGGTTTATCTGTTGTGCAGTA
>JANOTW010000696.1:0-4048 GCA_031416575.1 Ferruginibacter sp. | reverse complement strand
CAAATTTTCAGGTAAAAAATTGACCAAAAATCATAATATTTCTGTTTCACAAGAAACAGGAGGATAAAATTTTTTTTTATAAAAGAAATGGTGATATTCGCCATCCTGTCCAATTTTTTTTATTGACATAGTGTGAAGAGTATTTTGGACGTTTTTCGGAAGAACAACTATAGTTAACCCGGTATAAACTGCTTATTAATCTGATGGAGAACAATGCGGAAAAAATCTGGACCAGTTGCTTAAAGATCATCAAGGACATTGTTGAATGGCAGCACTACAAAACCTGGTTCGAACCTATTCATCCGGTATCATTAAAAAATAATATACTTGTCATCCAGGTTCCGAGTCAATTCTTTTTCGAATATCTTGAAGAACATTACGTAAATTTATTAGCGAAGACGTTAAAGAGGGAATTGGGCAAAGAAGCCCGTCTCGAATATCGTATTATGGTGGACAGCGGTAACAGTAAGAACAAACCTGTTACGATGGACGTAAGCGGTCAGGGTTTTAAAACTTTTTCAAATAACGAAATGGATTTTCCTTTAGTCATAAACAATCCTGTTAAGAATCCCTTCGTCATTCCGGGGCTTAAAAAAATGCAGATAGACCCGCAGCTTAATCACATTTATACTTTTGAAGCATTTATAGAAGGGGATTGCAACCGTGTAGCACGGCGGGCCGGTAAAACAGTAGCTGAAAAGCCGGGAACCAACTCCTTTAATCCTTTAGTTATTTATGGTGGTGTAGGTTTGGGGAAAACACACCTGGCCCAGGCCATTGGAAACGAAGTAAAAAGGAGCCATCCCAATAAAGTGGTGTTATATGTAAGCTCTGAGAAGTTCATTAACCAGTTTATGGACCATAGCCGGAATAATGCCATAAATGACTTTATTCATTTTTATCAACTGATAGATGTATTAATAATAGATGATGTACAGTTTTTTGCTAAAGCAGAAAAATCCCAGGATGCTTTCTTTGCCATTTTCAATCATTTACATCAATCCCATAAACAACTCATTCTTACTTCCGACAAATCACCGAAAGATCTGGATGGTGTACAGGAAAGATTACTCAGCCGTTTCAGGTGGGGCTTAAGTGCCGATTTGCAGGCACCTGAATATGATACCCGCATTGAAATTCTGGAAAAGAAAATGAAGAATGACGGGCTGGAAATGCCAAAAGAGGTAGTTAAGTATATTGCATACAATATCAGTAACAACGTCAGAGAACTCGAAGGTGCTTTAATCTCACTGTTGGCACAATCTTCGCTAAACAGGAGAGAGATAGACTTAGACTTAGCAAAAAAAGTGTTACGAAATTTTGTAAAATCATCCAGCAAAGAAATTACCATCGACACCATTCAAAAAATGGTTTGCGAATACTTTGATGTTGCCTATGACAAACTTTTGCAGAAAACCCGCAAAAGAGAGATTGTACAGGCAAGGCAAATTACTATGTACCTCGCTAAAGCCTTCACCAAAAATTCATTAAAAACGATTGGTGAGCATTTTGGTGGCCGTGATCACACTACTGTTATTCACTCCTGTCAGACAGTTAAAGATCTGATGGATACTGACGGAGTATTCAGAGAAAATGTATTGGAACTTCAGCAAAAAGTGCAACTGGCAGCTATGTAAGCAAAAAAATATTAAACTAGAAATTCCAAAGAAATGATCGGAATTTATCCCGCCCCTGGCGGGATTGTTTTTTGGGATTTCTTGGCTGTTATCTTTATTTTTGCCACCCCTTACCCGGGAGTTTAACTGGAGAGGTTTCGCCGGTTGGCGGACGAAAGGAGCGGTTTGCTATAATTCATATTAATAGGAAGCTGTTAACGGTTAAAAAATGGAGAGGTTCCGCCAGCGGGCGGACGAAAGGAACGGTTTGCTGATAGTTTTTATTTGGAAGCAAACTAGTAGTGATTTAATTAGTATTGGAGAGGTGCCTGAGTGGCCGAAAGGAACGGTTTGCTAAATCGTCGTACGGGTTACACTGTACCGTGGGTTCGACTCCCACCCTCTCCGCAAAAAATTAACGCTTTGCTATCATTCCGGCAAGGCTTTTTTAGTGCAACTTATTTGACGGGGAGTTTATCGTTATTATTTTTCCAATGGCTTATGTGTCCTGAGATTAATATACCGTGCTGCGGGTATTACAACAGTAGTTAAAGGGTGCTATATTCGGTGATAATTTAAAACGAAACAGTATGAAAAGGTATTTAGTTTTCTTTGTCGCTTTGCTTTTGATTGGCACAGGCCTTAAAGCACAAAAATTTCCTAAAGCAACTTGTACAACGATTGTAAGTGATGCCATGCTGGGGGAAGTAGATACTACAAAGCCCCGTGGAGTAAGCGACAACTATCACACCTGGGAAAATGGATCTGTGCTTATAGTAAAATTTATGCCGGGTGGCAGCAAAGCCCTCCGGGAAAAAGTAATTCTGTATGCAAAAGAATGGCAGAAACATGCCAATCTTACTTTAAAGTTTGTTAGCGATACGGCCCGTTATTCTAACCTCCGGGTAAAATTAGGAAAAGGATATGGTCATAATTCAGCGGTGGGTACCGAAGCCAATTTCCGTTCACAATCAGAACAAACTATCAACTTTGACACACTTTATTTTGCCGACACGGATTATTATGCAGCACAACTTAAAAAGAAAGGGCTACAGCCACCGTATAATCTGAATCAACTAATAACATTGATGAGAAGTGATCCTAATCACTGGAATATTCCTGAACTGCGGCGGGTAGTGATGCATGAATTTGGTCATGCGTTAGGCTTATTGCATGAGCAAAGTTATCCGGGGGCCGTAAACTGGAAAAAAACTGACTCTGTTTATAATTATTATATGGAAACCCAGGGATGGGACAGGGATAAAGTTGATTTTAATGTGTTTGAAGTAAGTAATCAGTTTTATACCAATGGTACAACCTATGATTCAAAATCAATTATGCATTATTCCATCAGCTCCTGGCAAACTACGGACGGCTATTCTATAAAAGATAATTATGAACTTTCTACAGGAGACAGAGCTTTAATCGGAGCGTTATATCCCAGAAATCAGAAAACATCAGCACTGCTGGTACCCAAAGTAGATATAACCAACTTTACCAAACTGAATGTCGTAATCAGCGCAACAAGAAATGGCCTGGTGATAACTCCTGCTTTCGACTTAAAAACCAATGCAAAACTGGGAGAAGTATATTTTGTGGCAAGACTTGCCGATGAGGAGGGATATTACATCAAAACTACTAATCCTTATTATAACTGGGGTGGCACAACCGCCGTGTATCTTAAAATGAATTTGCTACCTGATTCAAAAGTGAGTTATAATAAAGGCGGGAAAAAAAACCTGGAATTATTCCTCCCTTTCGACCAGATACCTGAACTAAATGGAAAAAAGGTAATGATTGCTTTTGCTATTTATCTGGATGATGTGGCAAACAAGCAAATGGATAAGCTGATGTACTTTTCTGCAACGAACCCATTAAGCATCACTCAGTAGGATAAACTTTTATTGCCGGAACAAACCGTTTACAGGTTTGTTCCGGCTTTGTGTTATTCGTTTTATACCTTCTTAAAAATAAGCTGAAAATAGGGGAGAAGCTATTATATTTGCACTCCCCATCCGGTCAATTGTCCGGAGAAATCGGGAAGTAGCCCCGCTGTTAGCGGGGCACCGGTTGAGAAAATTCGGGAAGTAGCGCAGGCCGGTAGCGCACCTGGTTTGGGACCAGGGGGTCGCAGGTTCGAATCCTGTCTTCCCGACAGATGACATGATAGTTAGTGGCTCTTTTGAGCCACTTTTTTTATGAAGTACTATGTTTACATATTGAAAAGTTTAAAAGATAATAAGCATTACATAGGTAGTACAAATTTTAAAGAACAAGTGTTTAAAGAACTTTCGAAAATAAAGCCTGTCAACACTTTCAGAGTAAAATAAAAAAGAAAGAGGTTGCAAATATTGCAACCTCTCCGTTACTGTAATGAACCGTCCCTATTGATATATTAATTCATAGCTGTTTCCTTTTCCAGCTTGGTGCCG
>JANOTW010000695.1:0-2169 GCA_031416575.1 Ferruginibacter sp. | reverse complement strand
GCAATGATATTGTTCAGAAGTTTTATAACAACCTTGCTGGATAAAACGGAAAAAATATTACCCAGCCTTACACCGGAAAATTTGAAAGACAATGCGCCGTTGATGAGGAGGGCTTTTTGAATTGTTACTGCCACAAATAACACGAATGCACACGAATTTTTTTAAAGTTTTATTTGTGCCGATTAGTGCCATTCGTGGCAATAAAAAAACACCATGATCATTGCAAGTAATGTAACAAAACAGTTTGGTAAATTAAAAGCGCTGGATAATGTTTCCACTACCTGTAACAAGGGAGAGTGTATTGCTTTGATTGGCCCTAACGGCAGTGGTAAAACGACTTTGATAAAGTGCATACTGGGTATGGTGGTGCCTGATAGCGGCTTTATTACTTTTAAAGATAAAAATATCCTGCATCATTGGAAATACCGGGATGAAATAGGATATATGCCGCAGACAGGCAGGTATCCCGATAACATGACCATTGGCCAGGTGCTGGATATGATGAAAGACATCCGGAATAAAAAAGCCGCGTTGGATGAAGACCTGATCAAATCTTTTTCGTTGCATACGCTGCTGAATAAAAGAATGCGGACATTATCCGGTGGTACCAGGCAAAAAGTAAGTGCGGCGCTTGCTTTTTTGTTTGACCCCTCGGTACTTATTTTGGATGAACCAACGGCAGGGCTTGATCCTGTGGCATCCGAATTATTGAAAGAAAAAATTATCGCCGAAAAAGAAAAGGGCAAACTCGTGTTGATCACTTCCCATGTGTTAAGCGAATTAGACGGCCTGGTAACAAGAATTATTTACATGCAGGAAGGAAAACTTATTTTTCATAAAACCATTGAAGCATTAAGACAGGATACCGGGGAAGACAAACTTTCAAAAGCGATTGCATGGGTAATAACAAACCTCACCCCCAACCCCTCTCCAAAAGAGAAGGGGCTTTACTAACCATGAAAAAAATCATTAAATATGTGATAACCGATATACTCCGCAACAGGATCGTATTGGTATATACATTGTTTTTGCTGGCGGCATCATTTAGTGTATTCAGCCTCGAAGATAACAGCAGTAAAGGATTGCTGGGTTTATTAAATGTTATCCTCATCGTGGTACCATTAGTGAGTATAATTTTTTCTACCATTTATGTTTACAACAGTGCGGAGTTTATAGAACTGCTGGTGAGCCAGCCTTTGAAAAGAAAAACGATCTGGCTAAGTTTATTCGCCGGATTGGCGGCTTCACTTTCCATTGCTTTTTTTATAGGCGCAGGTATCCCCGTTTTAATTTACCAGGCTAATATGATTGGCTTTACAATGATAATAGTGGGCACATTGCTGAGCATTATTTTTGTGGCGATAGCCTTGCTGGCCACTGTAAAAACAAGGGATAAAGCAAAAGGTATTGGCGCCGCGATAATGCTGTGGTTATACTTTTCCTTATTGTTTGATGGATTTGTATTGTTCCTGTTATTCCAGTTTGCGGATTACCCGATGGAGAAACCAATGATAGGGGTAAGCGCCCTCAACCCTATTGACCTTAGCAGGATACTGATTTTGCTTCAGTTAGATGTATCCGCCATGATGGGTTATACCGGCGCTGTTTTTAAGGATTTTTTTGGCACTTTTACAGGAATAATATTTTCATTCGCAGCATTGCTTTTATGGATAGTATTACCGGTTTGGTATTCAACACGCAAATTCAACACTAAAGATTTATAACCATGAAAAGGCATCCATCACTCGCACATTTATCAAGGGAACATCACGGTGCTTTAATATTGGCCAGGTTACTGCAAAAAAACGCACCGGCTTACAAAGGCCTGCCCACTGACACGGACGGCAAAGCGCTGTATGCTTCAAAATTTTATCAGGAAGAATTGATAAAACATTTTGAAGAAGAAGAAAAAGCCTTGAAAATAGTAACAGGTGTAAATGACGCACTTGATTTAATGGTGCAAACAATCTTCCGTGAACACCAGGAGCTTCATGCATTATTCAAATCAATAAACAATCATTCCAATATTACAGTGCACCTTGATGAACTGGGAAAAGTACTGGAAAACCATGTACGCAAAGAAGAGCGGGAACTTTTTCCATTGATAGAACAAACCTGTAGTGAAGGCATGTTGGCAGCAATTGATAAATCTTTATCAGGTCATTTATA
>JANOTW010000694.1:0-5401 GCA_031416575.1 Ferruginibacter sp. | reverse complement strand
CCCCATAGCAGGAACTTTTTGCGGGAGGAAGTTTTTTGAAGCTGATCCATAAAAATGTTTAAAGCGTTATTATAAGGACACAAAGTAGTCAAACATTTAAAAGCTTATTGTAATCATACGCAGGCAGGAATATGATTAATGTCATGATTTAAACAATATCAGGCCTCCTGGCCTTTAGCAGTTTAAAGTGTATGTTTTTTATCTTTTTTGTCCGGGCTAAGAAGCTATGTGGTGCATCGTTGCGTTGATAATCCCGATAGCGTATGCGTATCGGGACGCCCTTCTATACAACCATCTTTTTTGTCCGGGCTAAGAAGCTATGTGGAGCATCGTTGCATCGCCCTCTTGTACTGCATACCAATGGGGAACTTTACCCACGTTATTTGTAGAAAAACAACAGTGGGCTTACATTGACAACACTGTGTATTTCAATAACAGGAACAATTTCAATTTGCGTGTTTTTTCCCCGCCGGCTGGCGGGTTTGGGGCCTTTTATTTTCAGGGGCGGGGCAACGGTTTCCGCGTATAATTTTTTCTAAAAAAAAACCGGCCTGTAATAATACAAACCGGTCTTTATGCACTTTATATAGAATGCTATTTTTTAAATGTTTTCATATAATTTACCATGCTCCACCTTTCATCAGCATCAGGTATTTTCTTTTTAAAGCTTGGCATATCGTCACGGCCTTCCGTTGATTTATAAAAAATAGCGCCATCACTTTGTGCATGAAATTCAGCTTTTGAAAAATCACCGGCTTCTGTTTTTAACTGGGCCGCTTTTGAGCCATCACCCAATCCTTTTGTACCGTGGCACGACTTGCAATGTGTGGTATATAGCTTTTTTCCTTCCGCCATTGATTCCGCGTTATTAGCTACCGGGTTTTTCATGTTTTTAAAATTATCGGGTACCGGCCAGGGTTTATTCTGCTGGTTATCAATTACAGTAAAACTGATACTGGTTAAGCCCATGGCCATGGTGAGTATAACAACGATTTTTTTCATGATAATTTTTTGTTTTAAAGTGTTTGATTTTTTTGAAGATGATGTTTTTTGTTACAGGTCCATTACTCCTTTTTTCAAGCAACAAGGTAGTTAATAAAGGGTAAATTAAAATGGATGGCTTATCACTGGTGTACATGATTAAAATCATGTACACCAGTGATAAGGATTAATAAATATTCTTTATAGCTCTTTGATATTCATAGAACAGCTACACTGATTTATTTAGAAAAATAAAAACCAAGTTCACTTTCCATATTAGTCATATCCACCAATATCGGGTCTTTTCGCCCGTCAAAAATAAACATGCCGCAGGGGTCATTTTTAGTATTCAAATCAATGTATTCCTTTTGGCCGTCTGCCTTTTTGAAAAGAAGGTACCGGGCATTTTTTACCTCCATGATTTTTATGCGGGGATAGTATTTTTTTAAAACAATGCGTGAATTTTTCATCTGGTAAAAGTATTCATGCATTATACTTTCAAATATCAATGTATCGGTAATGGCTTTCAATTTTTCAAATTGCAATGAGTCGGGGGTATATAAAACAGCAGCGGGAAAATCAATGGTGATGGTGCCTGAAAAACTGGCGGGAGGTTTTCGTTTCAGGGTATTTTTATCATCATTCTTCCCGGCATCCGTAGCAGGATTGCGGGGTGAGGAGGAGCAGGAAATATATAGCACAACCGGCAAAAGTAAAAACAGAAAACACCACCAGTTGCCGCTGCCAGGTTTATCTTTCATGATAACAGGAAATTCATTTATATAAATTTAGATTATTTTTTGATTTGTTGATGGGGTGCACCCTTTCTACAAATAACATAATTAAAGTTGCCCAATGGTATGCCGTACACGAGGGCGTCCACGATACGCTGCGCTATCGGGATGTACCAATGCAACAATGTTTATTCAGGGAGCTGATGCCCGGACAAAAAAAAACTGCCCTTTAAACTGCGAAAGGCCAGGAGTATTGTGTTTAAATTAAAGCCGGACTGGAAATCAGTCCGGCGGTTTTCAAAGATGATTGTCATTTTTTCTTAGTAGTTCCATAACCTGGTAATATTAAAACCGATCAGGAATTGGCCACCTTTCACTTTGGTGCCATCCTTTCTGGTATATGCAAAAGGGCTGTTGTCGTTATAGAGATTATTTCGTTGTTGGTTTAGCATGAAATAGTTACCCATAAACAACTGGAAGGAGTGGTTGCTTGTATTAAAGTCAAGCCCGAAAGATAAGTTGGGATCAGGGTTTTTTGTAGCATGTGTTGTAAGAGGCTGATCGTAGTTGATGATTATGGAAGTGACATTGGTTACTTTAAACCTTGCGGATATAGCGATGGAAAACTGGTCAAATTTCATTTCCTTGAATATATCCCGTCCGGTACTGTCATTTTTTGTATAGTACCCGTTTACTGAATTCTGATGAGAAACGCTTGGCGCTATCTGTAAAGAAAGCTTATCGGAAATTTTGCGGGCAATGATCAGTTGGTTGAAAAATGACATTCTCTGAGAAGTGTATTTAAAAAGGCTTTTATCCGCATCTTTTCTCGTATCGTAAGCCATATTACCGTACCAGGTTATGCTGACCGGGTATTTACGCTTTGTTTGCGCAATGATCGCGTATTTGGCGCTTGCATCCCACAGCATATTGTTCTTGGTAATGCCTATACCCACATTTAATTTATTAATGGGGGCGTAACTTACGCCGAGCCTGATGTTGGAAGGGGCGAAAAATCCCCAAAAATCCTGATAGCCCTTATTTACGGTTCCAAACCTGTGCATGATATCCATTTCAAACGTTCCTTTCACGGGAACCATTACTGTTTGGTTATCAATGATCCAAACACTTTCAAAAGTATTTTTTACCGGTTTTGCTTTGGCTGGCTTGGTGGATTCTTCAGGTGCAACCGTGCTGTCTTGCTGAGGTGGCGGGGCAACTTGTGCGTTAAGGGTTGCCTGAAGAAGTAACAGGCAACTGGTTAAGCATACGGGTAATGTAAACAGGCGGTGTGGTATATTTATTTTTAGTTTCATTTTATTAATTTTTAAATCAATTAATTATTCGGTGCTCCATTTCTTATCCAGTCATACACTTTTTGCCTGTCTATAGCAGAGGACATGTATTCTCTCATTGACCCGTTAAGACTCTTATACAATGTGCTTTCCTTGGGAATGATGGTATTTGCGAATCCTCCGTTAACAATTTCCTGGAAGGATAAGGCGGTAGAAAGGAAGGGTTTGCGGGCACCGGAAACGTGGCAGCCGGACAAAGCGCATTTTGTATTCAAAATTGGCGCCACCTCATTTTTAAAACTAACCGGCTGCGCAGGCCCATCCGGATCAACTGCGGCTTCTGGCAGGATAATGTCCTTATAGCACCCGGTTAAACCGGTTACGATTATAAAAATGAGGCCTGCATATATTATTAGTTGTTTCATTGTAATACTTTTTTTTGGTTACTTATTGTTGAAGTTAACATTACATTGAATTTCAATTTTATCTGAAATACTGGTGCTGGCTATGCCAAAATCCCTACAGTTAAACTGGAATGTCAATTGCAATCCAAATACATCGTAAGTAGTTATTGTCGCCTTTGGAATATATTTTAACCTCCCAACAATTGATTTTGTAAGTGGAGCTGTCAATTTACCCTGCCAGGTAAGATTAAGCGTTACTATATAATCATTGCTAACCGGATCGAATTTTATTTCGGTCGTTTTGATTTTGGCGATATTTGTTAATGTCAGGTTCTGCGTACCAGCTACAATATCGGTAGTACCCATGCCGGAAATATTACATCTTCCAGCTCCATCACGGCCAGGCTCTCCGGTATTGGATGTGTTGATCTGAACATATCCGCTAAAAAAAGATTTTGCAGGCTCGTTTTCATAAAATGCCCAGGATGAATCTTTCAAGGGCTGGCCGGCTGAAGTATAATTGATCATTTTCGCATCAGTAACATCATGTAAGCCGAACTGGTTGAAACGCCCGGTAAGCAAACCGGCGGCTCCAACATAGTTTGTTGACCACAACGTGCTTGAGTGGGCTTTATCAAATTTCCATTCGGTGCTAGTTCCGGTTGTCATATTACCGGGAAGATGGACATTGGTGCCACGGGTAATTTTAGGCCCGATAGATGCAGGAGGAGGTGGAAGTTCATTTTCACGGGTGCAACTGGCAATGTACCCGACGCTACTAAAAAGGATCAGGAAAATCATCAGTGTTTGGTTGCTTAGCAGTTTCATAAAAGTTTATTTTAAAATGAATAATTTGTAAATATTAATACTGCAAAGCTATTTGCGGGAGTTCAAAATTATTATGACTTTTATCAAACTATAAAATGACATTAATCACTTAATCCGAATTTTTTTTCGGGTGCGGTAATAATATTGTAGCCTTTAATAATGTAAAAGCGGATGGAATTTTTTGAAACAATAATAGCGTAGTGGCGGATAATCAGAAGTTGCAGGATTAGGGCCTTGAATGTTTTTTATAACGGGTAATTAGAAAAGACAGTAATGCTACAAGTGCAAGTGCCCCCAGGTTTAAAAGAAGGCTAACCGTATATATTTTCATATCGTTTCCTGCCATATCCTTGTCAGCGGATGATGCGGATAATTGCAGGAATAAATGCCTAACTAAAATGAAGAAAAAGACAAGGCTATGGATTAAACTTACCACTATTTTTTTTGCAAGCGCTGGTACCCAGAAAAGGATGGAGAGAAGCCCCCAGGTTATTAGCCAGGGCTGTTGAATGGTGTGTTTTATATTTTCAATGGAATAATCAGGGTACAAATTTTTTAACTGAAGCCCCAGGTACAATGTGCCTACCAGTGCATAAGCGAAAGGTAAAAGCGAAACGATCCTGCGCTTGAAATTATTTTTTGATTGCTGATTGCCTGCCATAAAAAGTGTAACGGCGTATATTAATGGATAGCCGGAAAAAAAAGCCATCAGTTCAATCTGCTGCAGGTATGCAAAAAAACTATTGTCCATATAATATTATGATTGCCAAAGATGCTAAATGTTGATGAGTTAATTTCAGAATTAATTAGCCAGTGCTGAAAAGGAAAGGATTATTATACTGCACAAGGGATAAAAAGGCGGGGAAAAATTATTGTCCAGGCAGTGAAGCAATGTGGGGCATCGTTGCATCGCCCTCTTGTACCGCATACCATTGTGGATCTTTACCCACGTTGTAATTAGCGAAACATCAGCCCCAGCCTATTTGGACACTCTTGTACTTAATCCCATTGGGCAACTTTAATTACGGGTATAAAATTTACAGGTCATTTATTTTCAAATGGCGAACTGTTTTTTAAAGGGGGGCATAATTTGAAGGCCCTGTTTTGCCCCCGGCCCCTGAAGGGGAGGACTTCCGCCAGTTCATTAATGCGCCTGATG
>JANOTW010000693.1:0-2570 GCA_031416575.1 Ferruginibacter sp. | reverse complement strand
GGAAGTATTGTAAAAGCATCTGCTAAAGAAAATCCTGATCTGTTCTGGGCATTGCGGGGTGGCGGAGGAAATTTTGGTGTAGTGGTTTCATTCTTATTTAAACTAAACCCGGCCCATACAATTTATGGTGGGCCCATGCTTTGGCATATTGATGCCTCTGCAGAAATGATGCAATGGTATCATAATTTTATAACAAAAGCTCCCGAAAACATTAATGGCTTTTTTGTTTTCCTTACTGTTCCGCCTGTTGCTCCTTTTCCCGAACATTTACAAATGAAAAAAATGTGTGGGATCGTATGGTGTTATACTGGTGTACTTGATCAGGCGGAAGAAATATTCAAACCCATCCGTGCTGTTAAAACACCAGCGCTTGATTTTGTTGGGCCCATGCCCTTACCTGCATTACAAACTATGTTTGATGGCTTGTATCCACCGGGATTGCAATGGTACTGGAAAGCTGATTTTGCAAAAGAGCTAAATAAAGAATCAATAGAATTACATGCGAAATATGGAAGCGAAATGCCAACGCCGTTATCGAGCATGCACATGTATCCTGTAAATGGAGCAGCATCACGAATAAATAAAAATGATACGGCCTGGAATTTTCGCGACGCTAACTATGCAGTTGTGATTGTAGGTATTGATCCCGATCCTGCTAATAATGATAAAACTATTGGCTGGGCAAAGGATTACTGGAATGCACTTCACCCTTATTCATCAGGTGGCGCTTATATCAACTTTATGATGGAGGAAGGTGAAGACAGAATAAAAGCAACGTATGGTGATAATTACAAAAAGCTGGTGGAGATAAAAACAAAATATGATCCGCAAAATTTGTTCAGGGTTAATCAAAACATCAGGCCGGTAAAAAAAGAAGTTGAGTCTCTTTAAGACCCTTGTTTTACGTAAAACCGGAACAATGGATTTTTCACTTTAAAATTTTACGATATGGACAACCAGGTAACAGACGGCAAAAACTTTCTCTCTATGAAAGGTTAGGTGGGGAAGCAAGGCTAAGAAAACTTGTAAATGATATGCTGGACAAAAATTTCAACAATCCCCTTATTGGCCATCATTTCAGGAATATTGATATGAACAAACTCAAACAATTAGTTTTTGAGTTCTTCTCTATGGGTACCGGTGGCCCGCATCAATATACAGGCAGGGATATGGTAACTGCGCATACCGGTCTTCATATAAGCGGGAAAGATTTCCTGGTTGGAAACGACGATGTGTTGCTGGCATTGGAAGAAAATGGAGTAGGCCCGGCGGAGAAAGAAGAAGTGATAGCCATTCTTGATTCGATGAAAGCAGATGTTATTGATAAGTAGTGCTGAAAGAAAAGTTCATTTTTTTCATTAATAAAAATCACTGCAGTATGCCTCTCTACATGGATCTTCACAAAGGAGTATTTGGCCTTACAAAAGGAGAAGTGGAGCAATCACATCTCCTGGACCTGGCAGTTCAGGATAAGTATGGCGTTAAATACCATAAATTTTATGTAAATGAAGAAGCGGGTACCATATTTTGCCTGATTGAAGGGCCCAATAAGGAAGCCTGCGCTGCCTGTCACCAGGAAGCCCATGGAGAAATGGCTTGTGAGATCATTGAAGTTCATCCCTCTGATTTTTCATTATATATGGGTGCTGATAATAAAACACTAACTGGTTTCGCAGTACACCCTGATGGAAAAACTGATTCCGCAGTACGTACTTTTCTTTTTACTGATATAGTTGGCTCCACAAGTTTGACTGAAAAGTATGGTGATATTATGACGATGACTATTATCAGAAAACATAACCAGATCGTCAGGGATAATTTGCAGATAAATAATGGCAAGGAAATAAAGCATACAGGTGATGGCATTATGGCGACGTTCATGTCAACATCCAAAGCCGTTCGTAGTGCATTGGAGATGCAAAAAGAGTTGTCTGCGTACCGGTACAAACATCCAGAAGTTTCTTTGCATGTTAAGATTGGCATCAATGCCGGTGAACCGGTAACAGAAGGAGGGGATTTCTTTGGGGTGGCTGTGCAATTAAGCAAACGCCTGTGTGATCTGGCCGACCCGGACCAGGTTCTCATATCCGATGTTGTGAAGAGTTTATGTATGGGCAGAAATTTTCAATTTGCAGAATTGGGTGAGCATCATCTTAAAGGTATTACACTACCGGTTAAAGTATTCGTTGCGCTGGGATATGGTGGGGGTTAAAATGATTATGAAGTCGTAACAACAATTAATTTTTCACCCGGAGATACTTTTCTATGATCAGCCTGTCTATCCCCAGCGTTTCAATTTTTTCAACTCCGCGTTGAGTTAAGGTATCATTGTTTACGGTAACAGTAAAATGAAAGACATGCCCTTCCCATTCCCTGTCGTTGCAATAGTCCAGGTATTCGATGTATTGATCAGCAACTAATGAATATCGTCCGCCACCTGAACTGTAAATAGCTTTTGCAGAATCCTTGCCTTTATTGAGATCGTGCCTTAAAAAAGAAAAATGTGTATCATTAATGATCTTGATCATTTGCTGGTCTTTGGTGTAGTCTGTAACGGATGTGTCTTCTTT
>JANOTW010000692.1:0-9421 GCA_031416575.1 Ferruginibacter sp. | reverse complement strand
ACCGCTGATTAGGTTGATTAGGATGATTTTTATGATTTTTTAAATGCAGCGTAATTTCGATAATCAGCATTAATCAAAAGGTTCAAATAATTAAATAGCCATAGCAATCATCCTAATCACGTTTAATATTGTCTGAACCGCTGATTAGGTTGATTAGGATGATTTTTATGATTTTTTAAATGCAGCGTAATTTCGATAATCAGCATTAATCAAAAGGTTCAAATAATTAAATAGCCATAGCAATCATCCTAATCAACCTAATCAGCAGTTAAGAAATTGATTAAAAGAATTGTAATGCTTTTATTATAATTACAATTCGCTTATTAAACTTCTCAGTAATGATCAAAGAACAGTATAAATATTCAGAACTTACCGGTAAGATTATCGGATGCGCTATGGAAGTGCATAAAATTCTGGGATGTGGTTTCCAGGAAGTAATTTACCAACGGGCAATAGCTCATGAAATGCGGCTGCAAAAACTTCCGTATAGCCGGGAACATGACATGCCAATTTTTTATAAAGAGGAACACATGGGCACAAGGCGGGTAGATTTCTTGGTGGAAAGGGTTATTTCAGTTGAAATAAAAGCTGTTACGAGAATGGATGACATCCATCTGAACCAAGGTATAAACTACCTTGAAGCTTATAACCTGGAAATAGGGTTACTCATAAATTTTGGCTCCAAAAGTTTGGAATTTAAAAGATTAATTAATTCCAAATTCGGCAAATAGCACCGCTGATAATATGTCGGGACCATTTATTAAGTCTTAACCGCTGATTAGAATGATTAGGATGATGTTTATGATTTTTCAAATGAGGTCTATTCAATATCAGCTTTAATCCAAACGTTCAGACAAATAATCATGGCAATCATCCTAATTAGCTTCAATCAGCGGTTAAGACAATGAATCAGCGCAATCATGCTAATCAGCTTCAATCAGCGGTTAAGACAATGGCTAAAGACCGGTTACCTTATCATACTCAAAAATTAAAGAAGACAAATTGGGAATAACTTTTCTTTTCCGCTTTAACTCATACTCATATATCACCTGCCCCAGGTGCTTCATAAAAGGGAAACCAATTGTTTCATAATCATATTTGTCATCATTTAATATCCCATCCGTATTACAATAAATAGTAGCCGACAAAAAGAACTCGATTTTTTTTTCAAGGTCAACAACATAGGCCACATCGGTCAATTGCCCGTAGGCATTACCTACCTTATTAAAAATGCGGATATTATTTGGCAACACCCCTTTCTCAGAACCATACAATAAAAATTTACAATACCCAGGCCAATAGGTGACTGTATCGGCTGAGTACGGAGGAAAAGTACTTTCGGTGGGTAACTGGCTCATATACTTCAGCAAAAAATTCCGGTCATCCGGTGTTAGATTAAATCGCTGGGCGCTATATACTTTATTAGGAAAAACCAGGCTGATCAAAATAGTATGCAGATCCTCCAGGCTGATCCTGTTCTTCGTTGAAAAATCCATCGGCTCATTTACCAGTTGCCCTGCCCTGTAAAATCCCCTTCCAATGGAATCATTCCGTTGCAGGTACCCTGTGGAATTATATTGCATGGGTTTATCATACAGCGTAGTGTTTTGGGCATCCAACAATTTAACCGGGTTGGTATGCCGGTTCTCATCTGGTGAAAGCGGGATGCTGAGCCGGTGTAATAACTGCACGTCCCCATATCCTTTTTTATGCAACTGATCATTAATGTACTCCTGCCCTAAAAATTCGTACAGCCGGTTATAAGCCTCATTATCGCTCACCATCATTATTTTTTTGATGTAATGGGCGATACTTGGTTTTCCTGCCGGGGTGGTAGGGTCATTGTAAACGGGCGTTTGGCCGCTATAAGCCTGTTCCGTGATCATGGTGGTATTCCTGTCCAGCCCATTTATTTTTAATTCATTCAGCTTTTGAAGCGCCAGAATGCTTACCGGAAACTTCACTGTAGAAGCCGGGTAAAAATACCTGGCTGCGTTCAGGTTAAAATAATAATTCTTAAGAGCGGCAATTCCATTGGCCCCTTTGTCTATCTGTGTATAGATCAATTGTACGTTCCAATCCTTCCTGTTTTGGAGAATTGAATCAAAATATTGGGGATATTGTTTCAAAATATCTTCTAAAAATGCATCTGTCCGGGTACTGTCTTTGGGAACAGGGGCCGTAACTTCTACCGGGGTTTCCACTGTAGGAGGTAATTTTTTGGTCACAGAACAGGAGGTTAAAAAAAGGAGGGTGATAACGACAATGGCATTCGCATGATTTTTTAAGAACATATATATTATTTACAGTGCAAAAATGACGAAAAAGACCCCTAACCCCTAAAGGGGAACAACAGCACGCTTTTGCTAATCTCCTTTACAAAATAATTGCTTTTTAGGGGATAGTGTGCAGATTCAAAAATAGGTAATGCACATAAATAATCACCCTATAATCTTCAATGAGTTTTTCCCCTATCTTTGCAAACTTCTAAAAAATTAACAAAGTAGCTACTAAAAGTAACCAATTATGAAATTGAAAGGCTTAGTTTGGTTTTTCGCCATTGCTTTAATTTTTATCTCCCTTTGGGAATTGTCATATACCTGGGTGATACGCAATTATGAAGGGAAGGTAAAAGTACAGGCGGAAAGAATTGTAAGATCCCAATTCCCTGATGTGAAAGGCGAGGATAAAGAGCTGCTGGTAAAAAGCAGGATGCAACGGATACTCGACAGTACAAGAGACAAAAGCATCTATCCAATTGTAGGTACCACATATCAAAAGTGTAAAGAAAATGAACTGAAACTTGGTTTGGACCTGCAGGGTGGTATGAGTGTAACCATGGATGTGAGCCTTGAAGGCCTGCTTAAATCAATGAGCAATAACCCTAAAGACCCGGCGCTGCTAAAAGCCATTCAAACCGCCAGGGCACAAAAGATCAACAGCAATGCGGATTATATCAGTTTGTTTACTGCGGCTTACAAACAACAAAATCCCGATGCCAAACTGGCTTCCTTATTCGCCGGGGCAGGTAAGCAAATAAAAATTACGGATAGTGATAATACAGTAACTGATCAGATCCGAGCTACGGCAAAAGGCGCCATTCAGGAAACCTACAAGATATTAGTTAAGCGTATTGACAAATTCGGCCTTGCAAGCCCTACCATCAACCTGGATGAGAACCGCGGTGTTATCAATGTAGAACTGGCGGGTATTACAGATAAAGCAAGGGTTAGAAAATTATTACAGGCCAGCGCCAACCTCCAGTTTTGGGAAGTTTACAATATCAGTGAATTGGCGGGCGCACTGCAAAATGCCGATAAGTCGGTAAGTGATTATTTAAGCGGTATCAGCGCTACGGATACTACGCAAAAAAATGCGGTGGATTCAGCAAAATTGCTTGCAAATCAAAATGCATTTTTTAAAGTGATCAATCCTATTGATGGACAGCAGGACCCAAAAACAGGTAAGACTGTTTTTAATGCGGCCATTGGTAGCATCGCATTAAAAGATACAGGAGTATTCAATTCCTACCTCAATCTTGAAGGGGTAAAAAACAGTTTCCCAACGGATGTTAAATTTTTATTAGGGGTAGAAGAAAAAGCGGCCAAGAGCAATCTCCGCTATTATCCTTTGTATGCGATCAAAACCATTCCCGGTACCGATAAAGCAAAATTAGAAGGTGAAGGGGTGGAAGAATCAAGCCAGGGCTTTGATGACAGGGGCCGTCCATCCATAAAAATGCAAATGACCAGTGTTGGCTCCAAAACATGGGCAAGATTGACTGCTGATAATACGAACCGCCCCATTGCGATCGTATTGGATGAGGTGGTTTATTCGGCCCCCAATGTAACTGGCCCTATTGAAGGTGGCAGCTCCGAAATTTCGGGCAGTTTCACTACAGAAGAAGCACAGGACCTATCCAATATATTAAAATCAGGTAAAACCAATGCACCTGCGAAAATTGTGGCGGAACAGACAGTGGGCCCTACCCTTGGTAAAGCCGCCGTAAATGGTGGTATGATGGCTTTCGGTATTGCGTTCCTGGTGATTTTCAGTTTAATGCTGGTGTATTACAACAACGGAGGCTGGGTTGCCAATATCGCCCTGATACTGAACCTGCTGTTTACGATTGGCGTATTAAGCGCCATGGGCTTTACCTTAACCGCTGCGGGTATCGCCGCCCTCGTGTTAACCATTGGTATGGCGGTAGATACCAACGTAATCATATTTGAAAGAATCAAGGAGGAACTTACGAAAGGTAAATCTTACCCCCAGGCAATAAATGATGGTTACAGGCGTTCACTCGCCCCCGTTATTGATGCCCACGTTACTACTTTACTTACAGCGATCATCCTTGTGTATTTTGGTTTGGGCCCTGTATTAGGGTTCGCCACCACACAGATCATTGGTATCCTGTTATCGCTATTTTGCGGAATATTGGTTTCCAGGCTGATCACTGATTTCTGGACAAACAAGAACCGTCACTTTAATTATTTTACCGGCATATCCAAACGTGTTTTTAAACATGCCAAATTCAAATTTATCGAATACAGGAAAGTAGCTTATGGCATTTCGGTAGTGGTATTATTGTTAGGTATTGGTTCTTACTTTAACAGCTTCCATTATGGTGTTGAATTTAAAGGGGGGCGCAGCTATACGATTCAATTTCCACAGTCCGTATCCAATGAAGATGTACAGGCGGACCTGCGCAAATCACTTGAAGGTGATTTCCCGATCATTAAAACAGTTGGCGATAACAGGCATTTGAATATTACGACCTCGTATTTGATCGGACATGAAAATGCCGATGATTCCGTACAATTAAAATTATACGAAGGATTAAAAAAAGTGTTGCCCAACATCACTTATGAAGACTTTTCCAAAAATCATATACAAGGTTCACAAACCATACAGCCAACCATTTCAGCGGATCTGAAAGCAGGCGCCATCAAGGCGATCATCTTCGGGTTGCTGGCTATCTTTATCTATATCTTCATCCGTTTTCGCGACTGGAGATACTCATTCGGTACCATCGTAGCATTGTTGCATGATGTGCTGGTGATGCTTGCGGTATTCTCTTTCTTTAAAAACGTGGTACCATTTCCGTTGGAAATTGATCAGCATTTTATCGCCGCCATATTAACGGTGATAGGTTTTAGCATGAACGATACCGTAATTGTATTTGACCGTATCCGTGAGTATAGCAAAGGTTCCAAAGCAAGTGATAAAGGCGTTATCATCAACCGTGCAATTAATGACACCCTGAGCCGTACAGTGATGACCTCATTAACCGTATTCTTAACCCTGTTGATCTTATTCATTTTTGGTGGTGAGGTTACAAGAGGTTTTGCATTTGCGATGTTGATTGGTGTGGTAACAGGTACCTACTCTTCTATCTTTGTAGCAGCGCCGATATTGGTAGATTTCGCAAAAGACAAAGCATTGGGCGAAGCGGAACTGATCAGCAGTGATAAGCCGGTGGTAAAGTCGGAGAAAGTGGTGGCGAAGAAAGCGTAGGTGGGTAAAAAGTAAATAAAGTATATAAGGTACATAAAGTAACAAGCCCGTTCATTAAATGAACGGGCTTTGTATTTCCATTTCAAATGTATTCCGGTTTGTGGCAGGCTTTGTATTATGTTATTCCCGAATACCGGAACTCCCTTGTACCGCATAGCAATGCGTAATTTTTCTTACATTTTTATCAGGGAAAACATCAGGCAATTACCTGAGTAATGCTATACAACCATTTTTTTGTTGTTGTCCGGGCAGAAGTATTTCATGGCATCATCGGTGTGCCACTCCCGTGTACCCATATAAGCAGCGGCTTAGGTTTCACTAATTTACAACGTAAGAAAGTTCCCCAATGGTATTCAGTACACGAGTGCGACGCAACGATGCTGCCAATTGCTTCGCAGCCCGGACAATAAAAAAAATATGAATGTATTGATATAAATTATTGTGGAAAAAGCATCATAGTAATTCAAAAGTTGAAGGGATGCCGGATAGTAGCACCTACTACGGCTAAACGCTGTTCGGACGGGGAAAGCACGGTGAGGACCGTGTGCTGGCTTTTTGCCGGATCCCGACATAAAGACCGGGACTGGCATTGCATCCGCCAACTGGCGGACGGAACCGAAGATGAAATTGGTTTCGAAGCCGATAGCCCCAAATTTACTTTAATTGTCAGTCTCCTTTTCAACCAAAACCCCAAACTCCTGGTCCAAACCTTTCGAATGATCATAGATCATCCTGATAAATCCTTTGCCCCATTTTGCATAATAAGGCAGCAGGTTGTCCACTCTTTCCTGGAGGTTATTGTTTGGAAATAATTGCGCTTTTATTTTTTTTAACTGCCTTTGCCCTGCTTCAAATTTTTTCTTTTCCGCTCGCAGCATTTTATTTTCAAGCGCTGCTAATTTTTTTAACGCCTGTATTTGCAATGTTTTGGTGTGTGCCTGCAATGTAATGTCTATCTTACCTGCAATGGCTTTAAGGTTATCATAAAAAGCGGCTAATTGCATTTGCTCATTATCAAGGCTAAGCTGTAGCGAACTTTCTCTTTTTACCAATTGAATGATGAGGTCCGGTTCAGGTTGAAACAGTTCTGCATGATTGAACTTTAATTTATTAATACCGGCTTGCATTTGCCTGGTGACAAACATAAACGAGTTACGTACTACCAATAACGGGTAAGGTGTTTCCGCTGCATCAAATACCTTTTTCAATTGCAGCCAGTAAGCAATTTCACCACCACCACCTATAAACGCGATATTGGGTAATATCCATTCCTGGAAAGCCGGGCGCAGGATTACATTGGGGCTAAACCGTTCAGGATATTGTTTCAGTTCAGCAATGATCCCTTCCTTCGTAAACTTTAAATCTGTATTTACGACTGACCACTCACCATTTTCCATTTCAATTCTCTCCCGCTTATCATCCATCAAATAAAACATATTCAACTCCCGGCCACTTGCCTGCACTTTATAACCCGCAGGAAATTTAGCAACCGTTTGCTGAACCGCCTTGTGTGAAAACTCCCCGATCAATTCCTTTTCCATCACCGGAATAAAAGCGGCTTTTAAATCCGCATTATCAGGCAATATAATTACCACTCCATAATCAGCGAAAAGCTGGTTTACCAGGTGAAATGTCGCCTGCTCAATTGTTACCCCCTCCTTATAACATTCCTTCATCAACCCAATAATTTCAGCCCCGTATGGATATACCAATAGTTGGCCGCTCAGGGTATCCAACAGCTTCACCAATGCCATATCCACTTTCATTCTTCCTACAGCGCCGGTTTGGTTAGTCTTCCATTCGTACTTTTCACCATTGATATAAATATGATTTAATTCTTCCAGGTCAGCATCTTCGCTGCCCATGTAATAAACGGGTACGAAATTATTTTCCGGTAACTCAGCTTTCAATTGCTCAGCAAGTTTTACAACGTGTATAATTTTATAAATAAAATATAATTGGCCGGTAAAAATATTAGGCTGATGAGCGGTGCAGATGGTAAAAGTATGGTCGTTTTTCAATAATTCAATATTACTTGCAACCTGTTCGCTGGCTGTTATGGAAGCATACTGCTCTTGTAATACTGCCACCAGCAATTTTCTATCAGTAGCAAAATTCTTACGCTCATCTATTGAAGCCTGTATTCCCTCAATAGAAACCGGATGAAGAAAAAACGGTTGAATTGAAGGCTCCTGTTTTATATAATCTAAAACAATATTTGAAAAATACCCGGTTTGCCCGTATTGTAAAAATGATGCAGTATAGTCCATTCGCTTATATAAATTGATAATGGGATAAATGAATTGATAATTGATAACTGGATAATATTTTTAATTCAAAACTTTTTTAATTTTTGGAAAACTTCACTTTACGGCAAATTATCAATTATCAATTGTACCATACAAGGGATAAAAACGTGAATAAGATTTTTTTGTCCGGGCAGTGAATCTATGGGCATTCCCGAAAAATGCCGAAAGGTCGGCACAGGTCGGGATTTCGCAAATACATTTTTTTAACCAGCATTTACCAATGCTCAACATCGTTGCATCGCCCTCTTGTACTTAATACCATTGGGGAACTTTTATTACGTTTTAAATTAAATGAAGCCTGTTTTTATTTGTTTAGGGAACAAAATAAAATATCACTAATTTATCCCTTGCGCAGTATAAATAATTATCCATTAAATCACTTCTCCTTCAATATCGTAATCGTACGCTTTTGTAATTTTTACATTTACAAATTCGCCAATAACGAGTCTCTTTTTACTTTGGATGATCACTTCGTTGTCAACTTCCACACTATCAAATTCAGTACGGCCCAAATAACGGCCCGCTTCTTTTTTATCAATGATCACTTTAAATGTCTTGCCCACTTTATCCTGGTTCTTCTCCAGGCTTATTTCCTGTTGTACTTCCATTATTTCCTGCGCCCTTTCCTCTTTTTCACCAGCAGGCACATCGTCCACCAGGTCATAAGCGCTGGTACCCTCTTCATGACTGTAAGTAAATATGCCTACCCTGTCAAAGCGCATTTTCTGAATAAAGGTTTTTAGTTCTTCCACATCATCCCTTGTTTCGCCGGGGAAGCCCGCTATCAACGTGGTACGTAAACAAATATCCGGAATACGGTTACGTATATCACCCACCAGGTCTTCCATTTCCTCCCGGGTTATCTGGCGCTTCATCCCCTTCAACATATTATTGGCGGCATGTTGCAAGGGCATATCAAGATAGTTGCAAATATTATCCCTTTCTTTTATTGCTTCAATGATCTCAATCGGAAATTTTGATGGGTAAGCATAATGCAACCTGATCCATTCCAGGCCTTTTACATCAGCCAAAGCGTGCAACAATTTCGGCAGTTCCCTTTTCTTATAAATATCCAGTCCGTAATAGGTAAGTTCCTGGGCTATCAGCATTACTTCTTTCACACCCCTGTCAACTAAGCGTTTGGCTTCATCCACCAATGATTCAATGGGGCGGCTGATATGCTGGCCCCGCATTATTGGAATGGCACAAAATGAACAGGTCCTGTTGCACCCTTCACTTATTTTCATGTAGGCGTAATGCTGAGGTGTGCACAACAAACGCTCGCCCATTAAATCAGCTTTATAATCGGCTTCAAATTGCTTTAGTATCATCGGCAATTCCATCGTTCCAAAATAAGCATCCACTTCGGGTATTTCCGCTTCCAGGTTATTTTTGTAGCGCTCGCTGAGGCAACCGGTAACGTAAACTTTATCTATCTTACCCCTTCGCTTTAATTCCACCTGTTGTAAAATAGTATTTACACTTTCTTCCTTGGCTTTTTCAATAAAGCCGCAGGTATTTATTATAACGATATTGTGATCCTTCCTTCCACTTTCATGTACTACATCAATATCGTTTGCTATCAACTGGCCGCT
>JANOTW010000691.1:0-2531 GCA_031416575.1 Ferruginibacter sp. | reverse complement strand
CCGCTTGCAACATTCAGCTCCCATGTGTAGGCGTTACCCGACCCTATTTGAAAATTTTTAGCAGATGCATGTGTGTCCATACCTGCATCAAAGCCGGTGTTTGCATTTACATATTGAATTGCGCTGCTAAAATTATTTGTCCATTTACCGTAAAGGTCAGAAGCGGCAATGGCAAATTTGTTGTAGGTACCCATATTTATCATTTTATCAAAACCCGAACCGGATCCAAAATTTGCCGATGCATTTTCATAAGTGCCAAACTCCTGCTCAAATGTTTTTTTATCGGGTGGAATGAACTCAAGATATTTTCCTGAGCCGCTGGAAATGTTTTTTTTGAAAAATACAACATACACTGTTTTTCCTGTTGCTTTTTCAACCATAACAGCTTCGGCAAATGCAATAGATTCCCAGCTTCCCGATTGCTTGAATTCCATGTTAGTTGCGCTGCTGTATCTTGGAGCAATTAAAATATCCCAGGCATTTTTTAATCCATCCAATAAAACTGTGTTGTATTCATCTGCGTTTTTATTGGGGTAATGAACCAGCACTTTGATATTTGATTTGGTTACTTCTACCCAATCTTCCTGTACAGTACTGTTCCATCCATCATCAAAATTGGTGGTGTTAAACGCAAAACCGCTTTTAATTGCCGCTGTTGGTGCCTGAGTATTTGTATTAGAATTATTCTGTTGCTCATTATCGGCTATCTGTACTGATGTGTTAGTTTGCACATTTGTAGTATCCGGTTGCTGAGTTTCAACAACATCCTGTGTTTGTGCTGCGACAGATTTTTGAAAACTTACAGATTCTAAAAATCCGGTAATATCTTTTTCATATTCATCTGTATTGGTAAGGATGACGATATTCACCATTTTTTGAAACCCGCTGGAGGTTACTAAAACAACAATGCCTTTACTTCCGTCACTTTCAAATGGGGCATAGCCGCTTTGAGCTTCCCATCCGTCTTCAGTTGCCGGTGCCTGCATTTCGGGATCCGCAGAAACAGTTACCGATTCTTTTATCAGGGTACTCCATGCCAGATCAAAGTTTTCTTTAGAATTGGCTTTACCGGGCAATGAACTATACAGCGTTATTAAGCAGTACGTTCCTTTCGCGGCATCTTCTTTAGAAAACTGAATAGCCTTTTCAGAAGGTTTTTTATCCCAGCCTTGTGGTACTGTGAAAGTAATGATGTCAAAGGTTTCTTTTTGAGCTAACACTTCAACCGGGCTTAGTATTGTTGCCACAGAAATAAACAGAAAACAGAGTAAGAATAATTTTTCATAATAAAATCTTTAATTAGTTAGGCATTTTAATAGGAGTAAAAGGTGGAGTTGGGCCATACCTCCAGGCAATGGGAGAATGAATAGATTCTGCATTACTCCAACCATCTCTTGCGGTTTCCTTGTCTGCAATTAACAGCAGAAATGTATCTTTTAATTCCGTGTTATATTGTACTGTAAATTGGTAAGTTGTTTTCTCCAATGGTTTTTTCTGGCTTGAAATAAGTTGCTTAAAATTATCGCCGCCATTTATTTTGCTCCATGCTTCTATTACATTTGTTGTTGGATTAATGATTATTTTATTCCCGCTGATGGTGTAAGTACCTGTTTCCCTTGTCAGCAATGTTTCTACGTCATCTTCCACATATACTTTTCTGGCAAAACTGTAAGCACCACTTTGATTAAAAATATATTGCGCTTTGGTATAACTCCAACGTCCAAAACTACCCCCGGCAAGTGTAACACTGTTTCCTTTTCCCCATGTGCCAAGGATGGCTGTGTTATTGCTATTATTATCAACTACAGGTTGGGAATTTATTGCAGGCTTTTTCATTTCAACTGATGCTAAAAGCTGTTCTATGGCTGGCATATAGTCTAAGCTGTTAGTGGTGGACACAATACTTACACAACGGTTATAGCCACTCATGGTACTGAGTACGGCAATGGGCTGGGTATTATTAAAAGTAAATTTGCCCCTGCCTGTTTTTATTTTCCAGCCCCCGATTTCCTTTACTACATTTCCGGCATCCTGGGGTTCTTTATTATTTGGTTTTTTAATTAACTCTTCCCACTCGTTATCAAAATCTTCTTTAATGCCGCCTTTGCTAGCAGTACTTATCATGATAAAAATCTGGCAATAAGTTTTCTTTTGTTTATTGGTGATGCTGTAGCTGGTATAAGAATTTGCCTTCACTTCTTTTTTCCATCCTTTAAGTACTGTGTAAGTAACAAGATCAAAAGTTTCTTTTTGAGCAAATACATTTGCCACTGAGAAAAAGAATAACAGGATGCCAAATATGTATTTCATAATCATTTTATTTTTAAAAAAGGTTTCCTCATCATTTAGGTAATTCAATTGCAGTATTGTTAGCTGAAATAGGGGCATAATACCACGCATTACTAAATGTAGTATTGGTGCTGAAAGGCCCATCTCTTTGTGTTACATTGCCAGCCTGCAATACAAGATTCCAAAGTTGTATGCCGGAGAAATAATGTTTTGTAAATGTGTATGTTACTTTTTCCAATGTT
>JANOTW010000690.1:0-10808 GCA_031416575.1 Ferruginibacter sp. | reverse complement strand
CATTTACACAAGCAGCTTGAATCCTGAAACAATCAAAACCTATTGATTCAGGCGGCTGGTTTCTTCACTGAATTCAATCAACTGTTTAGGTGAAAGCTCGTCTGTTGGTGGTACTCCGGCAGGCAAATTGTGTGTGAATTTTAATGGGGTGCATCCCAGATTCTTCCTGCTCCGGGGCGGCGCAACAAAAGCAGTATACACCTTTATAAATTTGTAGGGTGGCAGGTTTTAAACTGTGGTATTTAACCCTGCGTTTGACCTCACCCCCAGCCTCCCGAAAAAATCGGGACAGGCCCTCTCCGAAGGAGAGGGGAGCTTGACCCTAACTATTTGCAGCCATTTTTTATTGGGTGTCAGTGAATTACTAATAGTGTATATATATTTGTCGCTGGCTGGTGGAAATACCAGCCAGGGCAGGCCGCCGTGGCTGGTACCCTCACCGGCCACGGCTTAGAAAGGGAAGCGACAATTTGGAATGCAACCTTTTAACGCATCTGCCCTGTAGTGCAATCAATTTGTAATATCTTCATTTAACAAACCCGGTAATGATTTATGCGCCCTGAAATATTTTATTCAAAAAGAAATGTAGATTTAGCCGTACAACTTAACTTACTCCTCCGGAAAAAATCGCGATTAGGATGGGCACGTTTTATTATAATGACGGGCATTTTAGCCAGTGTTTATTTTTTGCTGAATGTGGGGTTAGGTTATTTGATTGTTACCTTCCTTTTAACAATCATTTTCGTAAGATTGGTATATGCGGATATTGATAATAAAAACAGGATTGATCAAACCAAATATTTGCTGCAAATCAATGAGGATGAATTAACGGCTTTAACTGGTAATTACTATCATTTTGAAGATGGCGCCATCCATACACCGCACGATCACCTGTATGCCAATGATATTGATCTTTTTGGCAGGGCTTCCTTATTTCAATACATCAACAGGGCCACATCCGAAATGGGTAGCGCTACTTTAGCGGGCTGGCTTTTGAACCCCGCCGGTGAAGCCACCATTATCGAAAGACAGGAAGCGGTAAAAGAACTTTCGGCTACAACGGAGTGGAGGCAGGAATTACAGGCACTGGGCAAAGAAAAGAAAATCGGGATACAAACAAAAGAACGTTTACAAAACTGGATACAGGAAAAAAGTGTTTTCCTGAATCATACCTTCTGGAAGCTACTTCAATACCTGTCCCCCATTGTCATGCTGACTGTACTTACATTGAATATTTTTGATTTTCTGAGCAATCCGGTAAGGAATTATTTTTTATTGGCTTCGGCTGTCATCGCTTATTTTATCAGTAAAAAAGTAATACCCATACATTACCAGGTTTCAAAAATGGCGGAAGAGTTATCCGTGCTTTCCGATAGCATTCAACTGATAGAAAAAACAACTTTTAAATCCCGTTTATTACAACAACTGCATTCCACTTATATCATCGAAAAGGGATCTGCCTCTAATGAATTAAAGCAACTGAAAAATATTTTGGCGAGGCTTGATTACCGGCTTAACCCCGTGATATTTATTCCATTGGCGATCCTGTTACAATGGGACCTGCAACAGGTAATGGCGCTCGAAAAATGGAAAAAAAGAAACCAGCAAAACATAGCCGACTGGTTCGATGCTTTGGGGAAATTAGAAGCTATCAGCAGCCTGTCCACTTTATATTTCAACCATCCTGACTGGTGTTTCCCCGAATTGAAAAATGAGCATTTTTCTATACAGGGCGATGAAATCGGCCATCCCCTGATCAATAAAAACAAAAGGGTGAATAACGGGATAAAAATAAGTGAAAGCGGTGAACTGATGTTGATTACCGGGAGCAATATGGCGGGTAAAAGCACCTACCTGCGCAGCATAGGGATCAATGTGGTATTAACTATGATGGGCTCCGCGGTTTGCGCCCGCAGCTTTAGCCTTTCACCTGTGCAGTTGATCACCAGCATGCGGATAGCGGATAATTTAGAAGAGAACACCTCTACTTTTTATGCTGAATTAAAAAAACTGAAAACAGTGATCGAAAAAGTAAATAACAATGAAAAGGTATTTATTTTATTAGATGAAATTTTACGCGGCACCAACTCATTGGACAGGCACACAGGATCAGTGGCATTGACGAAACAACTGATAAAACACAAAGCCGCCGCAATAATAGCAACGCATGATGTAGAGCTTGCAAAGCTAAAGGAAGCTTATCCCGGCAACATTCTCAATTATCATTTTGATGCGCAGGTAAGCAACGATGAATTATATTTTGACTACCAGTTGAAGGAAGGCATCTGCAGCTCTATCAATGCATCTATCCTGATGAAAAAAATCGGGATTGAGCTCTAATGTTGGATGCTGAATGCTAAAGGATTTGAGATATATGATTGGTGGAATATTTACAATAAATAAAAAATTAATTGTCCGGGCCAGGAAGCTATGTGGTACTGCATTGGCGTCGCACTCTTGTACTGAATTTTTTCATGGCATCTTTAATTACGCAACTTGTTTCTGCCGGACCTTTTTTACCCGGAAGGGAAAATTTCATTTATGCATTACAGTACAATAGTGTCCTTATAACGACCCGATGTTTCTCTACATACGATGTGGGAAAAGTTCCCCAATGGCAAGCAGTACCAGTGTACCCAAATAAACCGGGAAGATGTTTCGATAATAATCCCGATGCATCGGGAAGGAAAATTTACAGGTCATTTATTTTCAAAGGGCGAACTGTTTTTTAAAGGGAGGCATAATTTGAAGGCCCTGTTTTGCCCCCGGCCCCGCTGGTTAGCGGGGAGGCCTTCTGCCAGTTCATTAACTGCGCCTGATGAACCGTTCAGTATAACGCAATTAAAGTTCCCCAATGGTAAGCCGTACAAGAGTATCCAAATAAGTTGCGGCTGATGTTTCACTAATAACAACAATAAACAGGTATCACTTTTAGTCCGCCGCGGCGGACGAGATATTGGTAGAAAAACAGATTTAAAATTTTAAAAAGTCCCGTAGGGACGTGATATAAAGAATTTAGAGACTGTGGAAAATAAAAAAGCCCTTGGAATGTTATCACGTCCCTACGGGACTATGAATGTATTTTTTTTTCTGGCTACCGATATTATGTCCCTACGGAACGGAGGAATTTTGATGTGTCGAACATATAACGCCATTAAAGTTCCCCAATGGTATTCAGTACACGAGTGCGACGCAACGATGATGCCATGAAATACTTCTGCTTGGACAACAAAAAAAAGAATGGTTGTATAGAAGGGCGCCCCGATACGCATAGGCTATCGGGATTATCAATGCAACGATGTTTAATTGAAATACCTCTGCCCGGACAAAAAAAAGCATGATAAAATAGAAGGCCGGTACAACAATATTTATAGGGAGCCAATGCCTGCACAAAAAAGAGAAAGTGTTACAAAACAGCTTTCTCTTTTTATACTATATACTTTATTTACCCTATTTACCTTATTTACTTTATTTACCCTATTTACCTTATTTACTTTATTTACTTTATTTACCACTATTTACCTTTCACCTTCACCACTACTTCCCTTTCCCCCATCCAAACCAGTCGTTGCCATTTGCAAACAGCATTAAACCTAATAATAAAACCATACCCACTACCTGGGCATATTCCAAAAATTTATCGCTGGGTTTTCGGCCACTGATCATTTCTACCAAAGTAAAAACAACGTGCCCGCCATCCAATGCAGGTATGGGTAATAAATTCATAAACGCCAATACGATTGACAGGAAGCCGGTTATTTTCCAGAAAGCCTCCCATTCGCCCCATTCCGTGGGAAAGATGGACCCCATGGATTTAAAACCACCCAATCCTTTGTATGCGCCGGTTTCGGGCCTGAAGAGCAAACTGAACTGATCTATGTAAAATTTTAATTTACCCAATGCCATGGACACTCCCGCCGGGATTGCTTCAATAAAGCCGTATTCTTTTCTGTCCACTTTAAATATCCCCAGGCTATCATACTGGTCAAGTGATAATATTGGCAGGCCTATCCTGCCATCCGCATTTACCTTAGCTACTAAACTTACCGGCGATCCCTGCCTGTCTATTTGTAAATTGACCTGCTGATTTTTTTTACCGGCGAGTATAGTCGTCATGTCATCATAAAAACTTACCGGAACAGAATCAATAGCAGTGATCTTATCCATAAATTTTACGCCGGCCTTTTTTCCATTGGAAGTATCTTTAGGTGCGTACTCACCAATGTAAGCGGGTATGCGTTGCATTAACAGCATCCCGGTCCTGCGCTTGCTTTCTACCAGCCGTTCTATAAAATTAACCGGAAACGCGATATTGCTTTCCTGTCCATCCCTTTCAATCGTAATATTTTTCGCCAATAATAATTTAGGCTGAATATCTTCAAAATACAATACCTGTTCCCCGTCAATGGCGGTGATCTTGTCACCATTCCGCAACTTCAAATCATACAACACGCTATCCTGCACCCAAATGCCGTTCTTTACGGAAGATGCAGGTGTTTTTTGTTCACCCCACACAAATAATACCATTGCATAAATCAAAAAGGCCAGCAATACATTTACAATTACCCCTCCCAGCATGATAATAAGCCGTTGCCAGGCAGGCTTGCTCCTGAATTCGTAAGGTTGCGGCGGTAATTTCATCGCATCCTTATCCATACTCTCATCTATCATCCCTGATATTTTCACATAGCCGCCCAATGGCAACCATCCGATACCATACTCGGTTTCGCCGATTTTCTTTTTAAACAATGAAAAATACGGATTAAAAAAGAGGTAGAATTTTTCTACCCTGCAACCAAACCATTTGGCGGTGATATAGTGCCCGAATTCGTGCAGGATTACTAAAATTGATAAGGAAAGTATCAGGTAAAAAACCTGTAATCCTACGTTGCCCCAGTTGATTGCTAATAGTGTCATGTGTACCCCCGTCCCCTAAAGGGGAGTTATTTGAAATGTATAATAAATTACAAGATAATAATGGTCACCGTTCCAAACTCCCCTTTAGGGGACAGGGGGCTACATTTTTATTAATGAAGCCGCAAAATTACGGGCTTCACCGTCGCTTTCAAAATATTCTTCCAGTGTAGGCTGTTCTATAAAATGGGTTTGCTGCATGGTTTTTTCCACTACGGCTGTCATGTCCAAAAAGCCGATACGGTTGTGCAGAAAGGCCCACACCGCTATTTCATTGGCGGCGTTTAGTATGCAGGGCATGTTGCCACCTTTAAACAAGGCATCCGTCGCCAGCGCTAAATTTCTGAAAGTCTTAACATCCGGTTCTTCAAATGTGAGGGAAGGGTACTTCTTGAAATCCAGCCGGGGAAAATCATTTTTGATCCGCTTTGGAAATGCCATGGCGTATTGAATCGGTAATTTCATATCAGGCAGGCCCATTTGGGCCTTGATACTGCCGTCTTCAAATTGTACCATGCTGTGAATAATACTTTGCTGGTGCACCACCACCTGTATCTGCCCCGGGTTCAAATTGAACAACCATTTCGCTTCAATCATTTCCAGGCCTTTGTTCATCAGCGTGGCGGAGTCAATTGATATTTTGGCGCCCATTTCCCAGTTGGGGTGTTTCAGTGCATGGTCCCTTTTTACATTCACTAAAAAATTAGGTTTCTTTCCAATAAACGGGCCGCCGCTTGCAGTTAAAATGATCTTTTCTATTTTATTCCTTCCTTCGCCTACCAGGCATTGAAAAATAGCCGAATGCTCGCTATCCACCGGAATAACGGGGGCACGGTTTTCAATTGCTTTGCGCATCACGATGTCCCCTGCAACTACCAGCGTTTCCTTATTGGCAAGGCCAATGCCTTTACCTTTTTCAACCGCTTTCAAGGTGGGCTTTAACCCTGCAAAACCAACAATACCTGCCAGCATCATATCATAGCTGTCAAAGTCCGCTACTTCCACCAACGCAGCTTCACCTGCAAAAACTTTTATATCAGTAGCTGCCAATGCATCTTTCACCTTTTTATATTTCGCCTCATCGCCGATAACAACCGCATTGGGATTAAATTCGAGCGCCTGTTTAATTAACAGTGCATCATTGGTTTGAGCGGTCAATATCTCCGCCTCAAACAATTCAGGATTTGAACGGATCACCTCAAGGGCCTGCGTACCGATAGAGCCGGTGGAACCAAAAAGAGCAATTCGTTTTTTTTGAACGGCATCTGCCATAAGATTTAATTTTTCTTGCCAAAGCGGCACCCGGGAATTATATATTCTGATTGTTTCGAAGTCATTTCAAAAGGCATTGTTTTTTTTGTTTACCCGGCTGAAAATCCCTGTGGAACTTCAGTGGCGTCGCACTCTTGTACATTTTATCTTTGGGGAGCTTTACCTGCGTTTTATTTCAGATGGCTGCAATGATAGAAATGCGAAAAGGATGACAGCAAACAATAAGCCTTTGTGGCGGGTGCATCCCTAATTGTAACTGGCCGGTGGGGCACCAGCCAGGGAAACCCGCCGTGGCCGGTATCCCACCGGCCAGGTTCCTTTTAACAGGAGCGACAATTTGGGATGCAGCCTTTGTGGCAGCCGCAATTTAATGTAATAATTGCTCCAAAGCATTTTTCACTTTACTGAAATTGAACCTCATCAATACTTTTTCCATCAGTATGTTTATTTGGGCAAGCTGCAAATTGCCTATGGAGCCCTCGTGGGTGTGGCTGGGTGAAGGACTATATTTGAAATTTCCTTTGTCGATATCCTGGCCAATTTGCTTATAGGCATCCCTGAAAGGAACGCCCTGTAACACCAGTTTATTCACTTCATCCACACTAAAAAGAAACTGGTATTTCTCATTCGATAAAAGATCCTTTTTTATCTGCACATTGCTCAGCATCAGCCCTGCCATTTCAATACAGGATTGCAGGTTTTCAAAAGCCGGGATAATATGTTCCTTCAGGAGTTGCAGGTCGCGGTGGTAGCCGGAAGGCAGGTTGGTTGTCATCAGCATGATCTCGTTGGGCAATGCCTGTATGCGGTTGCAATGTGAACGTATGAGCTCAAATACATCCGGGTTTTTTTTGTGCGGCATAATGCTGCTGCCGGTAGTCAGTTCATCCGGAAAACTAATGAAGGCGAAATTTTGATTGAGGTACAAACAGGCATCCATACTTAACCTGGCAAGCGTGGCGGCGATATTTGCCAGGGCTGATGCGACGATGCGTTCTGTTTTGCCCCTTCCCATTTGCGCATACACGACATTGTAATTCAAATCATCAAACCCCAGCAAGCCGGTAGTCATTTTTCTGTTAATGGGAAATGAAGAGCCATAACCAGCCGCCGACCCAAGCGGGTTCTTATTAACCACTTCGTAAGCTGCCTGCAGCGTTATTAAATCATCTACTAAACTTTCGGCATAAGCGCCAAACCACAATCCGAATGAGGAAGGCATCGCCAGTTGCAAATGTGTATAGCCGGGGAGCAGGTCATCTTTGTACTTTTCACTTTGCTGAATCAACAGGTCAAACAGTTCTTTGGTGGTACCCACTAATTTTTCTATTTCACTCCTGAGAAATAATTTCAGGTCCACCAATACCTGGTCATTCCTGCTGCGGGCACTGTGTATTTTTTTCCCAACATCTCCTAATTTTTGGGTCAGCATTAATTCTACCTGTGAGTGAATGTCTTCTACGCCTTCATCCAATGTAAAACCACCCTGTTGTATTAATTGATAAATGTTTTTCAATTCAACTTCCAATAAGGCTAATTCTTCTTTTGTAAGCAACCCTACCGACTCCAGCATTTTTGTATGGGCCAGGGAACCCAATACATCAAATGGCGCCAGGTAAATATCAAGTTCCCTGTCGTTACCTACCGTAAATTTTTCAACGGATTTCAGCGCTATTTTATCTTTTTGCCAGAGTTTCATTTGAAAAGATTGATGGTTGATGGTTGATGGTTTAAGGTCGAAGGCTTAGGGTTTAAGGTTTAAGGTTTTGGGGTATATTATTTATTGGTTGTATGGTTTTGTGTTTAGCATATTTTATTGATTGGCTTAAGTTATTTAATACAGGCGCTAAGGTCCTGAAATTGTATTGTTGATTTAGTATGAATACCATTTATTATTTTATTAAAAAGCTGTTTGAGCTGGTGGTGTATTTTTTATAATGCCGATAAAAGTTCCCCAATGGTATGCGGTACAAGGGAGTGACACAACGATGATGCCATGAAAAACAAATGCCTGTAACATAAAACCCTAAACAGTGAACCCAAAACCTTCTTAAACTATTTGCCCTATCATTTTAATATAAGTCGCAATACCATCTTTTATTTCTTCCAGGTATATGAACTCGTCCGCCGTGTGGCTTCTTGCACTATCACCCGGCCCCATTTTTAAAGTGGGAAAAGGCATCAATGCTTTATCTGATGTAGTAGGCGAGCCATAATACCCTTTACCTAAAAGAATACCTGCCTTTACCAACGGGTGATCCAACGGAATAGCGGTAGATTTCATGCGGGTGGTACGGGGCTTAAACTGGCTTTTCAAATTCGCTTTTAAAGCTTCCAGTATTTCGCCAAAAGAATACAATTCATTCACCCTTACATCCAATACGAATTTGCATTGCGCCGGCAGCACATTGTGTTGCTTATTATCCGTATCAATCACGGTTGCGGTTAACCGGCATTCGCCCAACAGACCGCTTACCTTTTCAAATTTATAATTCCGTATCCAGTTGATATCATCAACGGCTTTGTACAAAGCGTTTTCCCCTTCATTTCTTGCCGCATGCCCCGCACGTCCGTGGGCAATACAATCAATTACCATAAGCCCCCGCTCAGCTACAGCCATTTCCAAGTTTGTCGGTTCGCCTACAATACCAAAGTCTATATTACCCAGATAAGGCAATACCAAATCAATTCCATTAACGCCGCTTATTTCTTCTTCGGCGCTTGCCGCGAAAACAACATTGTATTTTGCATTGGCCTCGTCATAAAAATGCAGGAAGGCCGCAATTAAAGAAACCAAACAACCACCGGCATCATTACTCCCCAATCCAAATAGTTTGCCCTCCTTTTCTACCGGTGTAAACGGATCCATTGTATAGCCCTTGTTGGGCAACACGGTATCATGGTGTGAATTCAATAATATGGAAGGCTTACTGATATCATACCGCCTGTTTTTAGCATAGATATTATTGCCCACCCTTGAGTAAGCAACCCGGCGCTTGTCGAAAAATGAAGCTATTATTTCCGCAGTATCATTTTCTTCCTTTGAAAAAGAGGGCGCCGCAATTAATTGTTTCAACAACAAAACCGCATTTTCGTACAAATTTTCTTTCATGCTATTTTATTAAAGTTCCCGCGGTATTTGCCGTTACATTTTGCAACAGGTCATTTGCATCCCCTATCAATACTTCCTTAACCCCATTGTCAATGGCAGCGAATGCATTGTCAATTTTTGGCAGGATGCCATCAAACAATTTTTTATCCTGTATTAATTGCCGGTACTTTTCTTTTGTAATTAAAGGGATCACGGAATTTTCATCTTCCACATTTTCCAGTACGCCTTTCTTTTCAAAACAATAGATCAATCTTACATCATAAATTGCTGAAAGCCCCACCGCCAGGGTGGACGCAATGGTATCGGCATTGGTATTCAGCATTTGTCCGTTGCCATCGTGGGTGAGCGGTGCGAATACGGGGGTAAAGTTATTTGAAAGAAAAACCTCCAGGCTTTGAAGGGACAACTCAGCGGGGTTTATATCTCCTGCGAAGCCGTAATCGATACCCCCGTCCATGTTGTCTGGTGCTGAGGCCTTCGGTGAATTTAATTCTTCAGAACCCCCCTTCGGGGGGCAGGGGGGCTGGGAGTTGACGACCGGCCTTTTTGTTGCTGGTATTATGTTGGCATCGGCGCCTGTTAGGCCTATTGCGTTACAATGCATTGATTGTAGCTTTGCTACAATTTTTTTATTTACCAGTCCGCCATATACCATTGTTACCAGGTCTATGGTTGCTGCATCGGTTATCCTTCTGCCATTTATATATTTGGATTGTATGCCCAACTGCTCTCCTATCTTAGTTGCGATCTTTCCTCCGCCATGTACCAATATTTTTTTTGCATTGATGGATGCAAAATTTTTTAGAAAGGATTGTAAGGTTGCATCATCGTCTATTACGTTGCCGCCTATTTTTATTACGAAGAGGCCCCGACCCCCATCCCCTAAAGGGGGGTTATTTGAGGACTCCGCTTTTTGCTTACCGGCTAAATGGATCGAAGCTATTGTAGTACTAATTTTTGTTAGTACTCCCTGAATATTAGATATCACATCTTCATTTTTGAATCTCAATATTGTTATACCAAATTGGTTAATATCCTTTTCCCGGGTTTCATCGTAAATTTTTACTTCTTTATTTTCATGATACCCTCCATCTAATTCTATTACCAACTTTAATTTGTGGCAATAAAAATCCGCCACATAAATTGCTATCGGATGTTGCCTCCGAAACTTCAAGCGCCATTCATTTGTTTTTATTTTATTCCATAGTATTTCTTCTGCTGAAGTGGTTCTGCCCCTCAACTGTTTGGCTAATTCAAATAGCATTGGTGATGCACCATAGTACATATTTCCTTCACCAGATTTATGATCATCAATATTTAGGCCCTCACTCATTCTTTATTATACTTTATGAATTACTTATACTGTTCAAATAACTCCCCTTTAGGGGACGGGGGCTAATATCTCACTCAACACCGCTTGCGCCGCCCATACCCTATTCCCCGCCTGTTGCGTTACAATACTATGGCTGCTGTCCAATACTTCATCGCTTAATTCCACGTTTCTGCGTAC
>JANOTW010000689.1:0-2419 GCA_031416575.1 Ferruginibacter sp. | reverse complement strand
TCATAATCCCGATGCATCGGGAGGTAAAATTTACAGGTCTTTTATTTTCAAAGGGCGAACTGTTTTTTAAATGGAGGCATAATTTGAAGACCCTGTTTTGCCCGCCCTCCCGATAAATCGGGACAGGCTTTCCCGAAAAATCGGGATGTTCCAAAAGGGGAGGCCTTCTGCCAGTTCATTGACTGCGCCTGATGAACCGCCCAGTATAACGCAATTAAAGTTGCCCAATGGTATTCAGTACAAGAGGGCGATGCAACGATGATGCCATGAAATACTTCAGCCCGGACAACAAAAAAAATATGGTTGTATAGAAGTGCCACGCCACTGAAGTTTAATCAGGGTTCAATTGCCTGATTTAAAAAAATAAATAACGTATTCAAAACCGGTAGCGCAGGATGTTGATTAAAAGAAAGGTAATCAACACGGAATATTCAAAACTGTTGCTACCTTTTAAGATTGGGGCAAAAGCGGAAATTTGGAATGCACCCAACGGATTAAAAGGAAATAATTACCTTTATCGCCGATTGCAAACAAAGCGGTTAGCCTGCTATGGTTAAATTGCCATTTATTATTTTAAAACTTCAAATTATTATATGTCGTTAGTTGATCTGGTAATGCCAAAATTGGGGGAAAGTATCATTGAAGCTACCATTTTGAAGTGGCATAAAAAGCCGGGTGACCCCATTGGGGAAGATGAAACCTTGCTGGATATAGCTACGGACAAAGTAGATAGCGAAGTACCCTCAACGGCGCAGGGGGTGATTGAAGAAATTTTGTTCAATGAGAATGATGTAGTTCCAATTGGTGCGGTAATCGCCAGGATAAGAGTGGGCGCCAGTTCGGCCATTACACAAACGCAACCTTCACCTCAAGCCGGAAAACCAGCATACGAAGAAGCGAATATGGTGGAAGAAATGCCTTACCAACCTTCCGCACCGGTAGGTTCAGCACAGCAGGCGCCGGGTAATAATGCTGTTCGGTTTTATTCCCCGCTGGTAATAAATATAGCACAGCAGGAAGGGATTGGCATGGTGGAACTGGAAAAAATACCCGGCACCGGACAGGATGGAAGAGTTAGCAAAAAAGATATTTTAGCCTACATAGCAGCGAGGGCTACCGGTAGCAATCAACCAACTGCAATAAGCCATCAGCCAATGGCCGTAAGCCATCTCGAAATTGAAACTACCCATAACCAGGAAAATAATAACCAGGTAGCGCTTGTTAACAGTTACCCCGGCAATGTTGAAATAATTGAAATGGACCGGATGCGTAAACTGATCGCCAAACACATGGTGGACAGTAAACACATCAGCGCCCATGTAACCAGCTTTGCGGAATGTGATGTTACCAATGTAGTATTATGGAGGGAAAAAATTAAAAAGGATTTTGAAAAAAGAGAGGGCGAAAAAATAACCTACACTCCCCTGTTCATTGAAGCCATCGTCAAGTGTATTAAAAAATACCCTTTGCTTAGCAGTTCGGTGGACGGGGACAGAATTATAATAAAGAAAAATTTGAATATCGGTATGGCAACCGCTTTGCCAAATGGAAATTTGATAGTACCGGTTATAAAAAATGCGGATCAATTGAATTTGGTGGGCCTGGCCAAACAGGTGAACGGACTGGCAGATGCGGCAAGGACGGGCAAATTGAAGCCCGACGATACCACCGGCGGAACATTCACTTTAACCAACGTAGGTACCTTCGGAAGCATTATGGGCACACCTATTATAAATCAGCCGCAGGTAGCAATCATGGCTGTAGGCGCTATTAAAAAAAGGGCGATGGTAATAGAAACCCCACAAGGCGATAGCATAGCAATCCGCCATATAATGTATATTTCGCTTAGTTACGATCATCGCATTATTGACGGCGCTTTAGGCAGCACTTTTTTAAATGCGGTATCAATGGAATTGGAAAACTTTGATCAGCATAGAAGTATTTAACCCGCATCCCCTAACGGTAGCCCTAAAGGGGAGGCCTTCTGCCAGTTTATTACCTACGCCAAAAGAACCGCTTATCATAACGCAATTCAAGTTGCCCATTGGTATCAAGTACAAGTGTACCCAAATAAACCGCGGCTGATGTTTCACTAATTACAACGTGGATAAAATTTACAGGTCATTTATTTTCAAAGGGCGAAATGTTTTTTAAAGGGGGGCATAATTTGAAGGCCCTGTTTTGCCCCCGGCCCCGCTGTTTAGCGGGGAGGCCTTCTGCCAGTTCATTAACTGCGCCTGATAAACCGCCCAGTATAACGCAATTAAAGTTCCCCAATGGTATTCAGTACAAGTAACCAAATAAGCCGCGGCCGATTTTTCGCTCATTACAACGTGGGCAAAGATCCCAATTGGTATGACGTATAAGTCCCGATTCAAGTGTAACATCGGGATGCCGAAAGTCGGCATGACACAACGAT
>JANOTW010000688.1:0-9838 GCA_031416575.1 Ferruginibacter sp. | reverse complement strand
ATCGTTGTGTCATGCCGACTTTCGGCATCCCGATGTTACACTTGAATCGGGACTTATACGTCATACCAATTGGGATCTTTGCCCACGTTGTAATGAGCGAAAAATCGGCCGCGGCTTATTTGGTTACTTGTACTGAATACCTTTGGGGAGCTTTACCTATGTTATTTGTAAAAAAACAACAGTCTGCTTATATGGGCAACCCTGTACATTTCAATAAAAAGGTGGCAATTCAGTTTGCGTTTTTTTGCCCGCCGGCTGGCGGGTTTGGGGCCTTTTATTTTCAGTGCCGGGCAAAGTGTCCCAATGGTAATCAATGCCCTCATGCAAAAAACCCTGTTAACAATGCTAACAGGGTTTACATTACCGCTATAAAATTCACTTACTTTTTTACCAAATCAAATTTACGGAAGACACTTTTTACACTTCCCTGTATCTCTTTACTGGTAAGGTTTTTATTATCCACAACTTTGGTGGTCCATCCCTGCCAAACCACCTTATCGGTTTTAGCGTCAATCATCGTAATGGTGAGGGTGCCTTCCCTGCTTTCATATTGACCATTATCATACCCTATAAATTGAGAAGGGTAATAGATAAAGCTAAACCGCCGGGTGTAGGGATTATAAAACCGCCGGGTGAAGCCTTGTGAATAAACAGGATTAGAGGTTTCCTTTATTGTTTTTTCAACCAGTACATCATGCTTCAAAATGATATCAGGGTTCTTTTTGTCCTCCCTCCAGTTTGCCTTGGCCAACTCAGCGTTTACTGCCTGTCTAAGGCTTGATTCCTGCAGGCTATTTTTCTTTATCCCACTTGAATCATCACTTTCATCCAGCCAGGTAAATGTTTTAAACCGGTTAAAATCAACAGACTCATCTTTCTCGATGAATGCTGTGGCCGCACACCCTGACAGTAATAAGCCAAAGGCGGCAAACACTATAACGGATTGTATGCTTTTCATTTTTTTTACTCCCTTTTTTTTTATTTAAAATAATTATTTGAACAGATATATAAACGCAAAAAAGGTGCTACCAGTTGATAAGAAGATGTTAAACAATACGGGCATAATCATTCTGTATTAACAGTTTAGAACTCCTGAACTGTAATGATAAAAACACTTTTATTCGCAGTAGAAAAAGGCCGGTGTATGCACAACAGTACAAGGGGGTGCATCCTAAATCGTTGCTCAGGATTGCCAACCTTTCATAGAACCTAATTATTTAAAGACCCTTTGCGAAGGTTGGCAACCCTTCGGGAATGGAGCTATAATTTGGGATGCAGCCCTGCAAGCGTATCAAATAACCCGCGGCTGATGTTTCGCTATTTTACTACGTGGAAAAAGATGCCCAAAGGTATGCGGTACAAGGGAGTCCCGATATTCGGGATTAACATAACACAACGATGGTGCCATGAAATGCTTCTGCCCGGGCAACAACAAAAAAAGCCGGTTGTATGAAAATGCAAATGCAACCCAGGCATGCGCCCTAAAAAAAATCAGGCATCTATAGATTGGCTTTTAGTTCGTTTAAGAAACCTTTTAGTTTTTTAAGCGATTCAATTGTTTCAAACTTTTCGTTTGCACGCTTATTGTTTTTAATGAAATCCTTCGCACCTTCCATGGTGTATTTCCTTTCTCTCATCAGGTGGTAGATCAGTTGTATATTCTTTATGTCTTCCGGCCTGAACAGGCGATCACCTTTCCCGTTCTTTTTTGGCTTTAATACATCAAATTCATTCTCCCATAATCTTATCAGGGATTGATTTACCTTAAACATCTCGGCCACTTTACCAATCGTATAATACATCTTCTGGTATAAGATGGCGTCTTCAGGAATTTCCAACAAATCAACACCGGCACACATTTCCTTTAAGCTCTTTCTGCCCCTTGTTGATTTTACTTTTACCTCAATGTTATCAATATTCTTTTTAGTTATTGTTTCTTTTTCGGGTGCAGGTAACTTTTCCGAAATGAATATATTTTCCGGCAAAGGCTTCTGCGGAAGATCCCCAAAATCAAATGCTATTTGTCTTTTTGACATCATTTAAAATTAATCAAAGCTTTTAGCGCTACCTGTTGCTGCCAGTTTTAGCAAGCGGTCGTATTGTTCCGCATTCAGGTCATTAAAGAAAAAGTAAACAGGATCAACCGGCCTACCGTTTATATGTACTTCATAATGACAGTGTGGGCCTGTACTTGCGCCGGTGCTGCCTACCCAACCTATGATCTGTCCTCTTTTCACTAATTGACCGTCCCTTACTTTTATGCGTACCATGTGCATGTAAACTGTTTCGTATCCATAACCATGGTTAATAATTACATGATTGCCCGTCCCTGTTCCTGGTCCCGCTGTTGTAACCCTTCCATCTCCGGTTGAATATATTGGAGTGCCCTGCGTGGCTGTAAAATCAAGGCCATTGTGCATTTTAGGTATTCCGTAAATTGGATGGATCCTATAACCAAAACCACTGGCTATCCTTGTAAGGTCGTTGTTACTTACCGGCTGTATGGCGGGAATACTGGCAAGTTTATTTTCCTGGTTGTTTATCAGCTTTTCAATTTCTTTATAACTATTTACCTGGTATGCAACCCTTGCACTGATATTATTGAGCGAATTCGCAATTTCCTTACCCAACAATTCATCGTTCATCACACTCACTTTATCTATCTCCTTCTTTTTTTCCGTCAATTGCGCCCTTGCGCTATCCGGTAAAGGGTTTGCTTCAAAAATGGACCGGTAAACTTCATTATCCCTTTTTTCAAGGCCGGCCATTTGTTGCTGCAGGGTTTTCACCTTTTCATTCAATACATTGTAATTATCTTTCATCAGCTCCAGCCGGATTTTCGATTCTTTGTCGGTAGGCCGCGGAATAAATTTCGTGTAAACCAAAATAACCAGAGCGGAACTTACTAATAAGGAAGATAAAAAACCAAATACCCGCAACAGCTTCACCCTAAATGGCGTCACTAATTTTTCATAACGAAGTGTATTGGTATTATAATAATATTTTATTTTTTTCATAGCCCCAAACCCCGGCGGGGCTTTGTAAAGTTTCCTGATTATTGAATTTACATTTATTAATTAAATATGATGCTATTTCCCCTATCCCCTGAAGGGGAATAACAGCCCATAATACCGCACTTTAAATACGATTTGATTAATTCCATGATATCCCGTCAACGATATATACTGCACAAAGGATAAAAACGCGAATAAGATTTTTTGTCCAGGCAGAGAAGCAATGGCCATCATCGTTGCATCGCTTGCCGACAGTATTTGTCGGCATCCCGATGTTACACTTGAATCGGGACTTGTACCTAATACCATTGGGGATCTTTAATTGCGTTTTGAATAAAACCTTAACTTGTTTTGTTTTTTTTATTGAACAAAACAAAATTTCACTGATTTGCCCGTTGTGCAGTATAGTAATAATTGTACCGCATCATCTGTCCCTTTCTAAAACTCAACACTGAATTCTTTACCTTTGCGCCACGCCTTATCAAGACGTGCAAAGATAGACGGATATATAGCAAAAATCATCCCAAAACAGAAATGTTCATGACCTAAAGTGTCGAAAAAAATTCCACCGCTACCATGGAGAATCATTTAACATCCCCGGAAATACGCCGGCAATTCCTCGATTTTTTTAAATCCAAAGGGCACACTATTGTCCCTTCCGCACCAATTGTGGTAAAAGACGACCCTACCCTTCTATTTACCAATGCGGGGATGAACCAGTTTAAAGATTATTTTCTGGGTAATAAAACAGCCCCCTACAAGCGGGCGGCTGATACACAAAAATGCCTGCGGGTAAGTGGTAAACACAACGACCTGGAAGAAGTGGGGGTGGACACTTACCATCATACCATGTTTGAAATGCTGGGCAACTGGAGCTTTGGGGATTATTTTAAAGTTGAAGCCATTGCTTGGAGCTGGGAGTTGCTTACTGAAGTATATAAATTGGATAAGGATAAATTATACGTTACCGTTTTTGAGGGTGATGAAAAAGAAGGGCTACCCAAAGATGAAGAGGCGCTTGCAGAATGGAAAAAATATGTAGCGGAAGACAGGATATTATTAGGTAATAAAAAAGATAATTTTTGGGAAATGGGTGACACCGGACCATGTGGCCCATGTACCGAAATTCATGTGGATTGCAGGGGCGATGAAGAAAGGCAAACAGTTGATGGAAGATTATTAGTTAACAATGATCATCCGCAGGTGATTGAAATATGGAACAATGTATTTATTCAGTTTAACCGAAAAAAAGATGGCAGCCTGGAACCATTGCCAGCTAAACACGTTGACACAGGGATGGGCTTTGAGCGATTAGTTAGGGTGATACAAGGCAAGCAAAGTAATTATGATACGGATGTTTTTACGGGAACTATTGCAGAAATAAGTAAAAAAGTAAATAAAGTATATAAGGCCGGCGATGATAAAGAGAGCGTTGCTTTCAGGGTAATTGCCGATCATATCAGGGCTATCAGTTTTACTATTGCCGATGGGCAGTTGCCCTCAAACACAGGCGCAGGCTATGTTATCCGCCGCATATTACGCAGGGCAGTTCGTTATTATTATTCTTATTTAGATTATAAGCAGCCGCTGTTGCATCAATTGTTGCCAGTTATTGCAAAACAGTTTGAAACTGTTTTTCCAGAGCTTATGCAGCAACTGGATTTTGTAAGTAAAGTGGTGAAGGAAGAAGAAGATGCTTTTTTGAGAACATTAGATAAAGGTTTAAAAAAGATCGATGAAATTATACAGGCCTCAGTTATTGAAACTGCTAATGCAACTGATACTTCTGATGCTATTGTAAAAAAAGGAAGCGGTTCAATTGTAGGAAAAGATGCTTTTGAATTATTAGATACTTTCGGTTTCCCAATTGACCTAACAAGATTGATTGCATCGGAGAATAATTTGTTGGTGGATGAAGCTGGCTTTGAAGTTGAAATGCGGCAACAAAAAGACCGTAGCCGTGCTGCTGCCGTATTGGATACGGAAGACTGGGTTTCTCTTGTTGAAAATGCATCCAGCAAATTCACCGGTTACGATTCACTGGAAGCCCGAAGCAATGTAATTAAATACCGCAAAGTGTCTTCCAAAACAAAAGGGTTTTATCAGCTAATTTTAGGTTCAACTCCATTCTACGCCGAAAGCGGGGGCCAGGTAGGCGATACAGGCACATTGCATTTTGGTGATGAAATAATTGAAGTAACCAATACCAAAAAAGAAAATGGCCTCATCATTCATTTTACGGATAAATTACCGGCAGTTATTAGCAGTACCGTAATTGCTAAAGTAAATGCCCAAAGAAGAAAGGATATAATGTTACATCACACTGCTACCCATTTAATGCATTCGGCTTTGCGCAATGTATTGGGTAAGCATGTGGGCCAAAAAGGAAGCCTGGTTAATGAGGAGCACCTTCGTTTCGATTTCTCACATTTCGCCAAAGTAACGGATGAAGAAGTAGCGGCGGTGGAAAAACTGGTGAACGAAAAAATACGGGCAAACATCCCGGTTGTTATAAAATTCATGAATAAGGATGAAGCGGTAGCTTTAGGCGCCATGGCTTTGTTTGGTGAAAAATATGGTGATGTGGTAAGGGTAGTTATAATTGACCCCAGTTATTCCTTAGAGTTGTGTGGAGGTACGCATGCGGGCAGCACCGGCGAGTTGGGTGTATTTAAAATAAAACATGAATCCGCTGTAGCAGCAGGTGTTCGCAGGATTGAAGCTGTGTGCGGATATGCGGCGGAGCAATATATCAATAAAACATTCGCTGAAATGGGTGTAATCCGGGGCCTGTTAAAAAATCCAAAGGACATTCAAAGATCCATTGAAAATTTATCCGCTGAGAACAGTTCTTTATCAAAAAAAATTGAAGGCCTCGAAGCCAGGCAACTGGTGGGTATCCGAAATGAATTGTTGCGAAAAGACGAGATCATCAACAATGTGACATTTGTGGGGGAGATCATTGAAGTGGGCAATGCGGACGCTTTAAAGAAACTATGCGTTGATCTTAAAAATCACCTGCACGGCCATGTGGTAGTACTTTGCGCCAATATAGATGGTAAAGCATTTGTCGCCATTGGCATTTCAGATACTGTTGTAGTTGCAAAAAATTTGGACGCCACAAAAATTATTAAAGAACATATTGCCGCGATGATCAGAGGCGGGGGCGGCGGTCAAAAAAACCTTGCTACCGCAGGCGGACAAGATATCAGTAATTTGAAGGAAGTGATTGAAAAGGTAAGATCATTGTTATAAATAAATACTGAATTTAAATTGCAGCAATTATAAAAATCTTTTCGTAGAGACAAGGCATGCCTTGTCTCTACGAATGCAAATGCGGAAAATTTAGGATCATTAAATGTTCTTCGTAAAATTAGTATGCAGTTAATAAAAAATACAGTGGCAGATAATAGCCCGGTAAAAGCCTTTCGTGCGGTTAACCCTTTGGGGTAAGGCCTAAAAGTTTACACCTTTTTAAAATGGTGTAAACTTTTATTGAATGGGTAACTTTGAGCAAATAATACTTCATGATCAGCTATAATCCCAAAGAGTGGTTTACGTTTATTTTCCGTTTTCATAAGGCCGATACCTTTCGTAAATTATTCCCGCTTATCCTGGGTATTTGCGCTTATTCCTGGCTGATAGCATACCTGGAAATTGAATTTTTCAAGCTCGGGGAAAACAGCCATGTAAAAAATATACCTGTCATGCATAGCCTGCTTGGCTTCGCAATTTCCATGCTGCTCGTTTTTCGTACCAATACCGCTTACGACCGGTGGTGGGAAGGAAGGAAACTATGGGGCTCCCTGGTTAACAATAGCCGAAGCCTGGCAATCAAGTTATCTGCCATGATTCCCGAAGCGGACATGGAACAAAGAACCTTTTTCAGAAAAATAATACCTGCTTTTGCTTACGCTTTGCACAATCACCTCCGGTCGGAAAAAACCAGGGTCGCCTTGTTTGAAGAAGATGCGCATCACCCGGTTTTTAAACTCATTGATAAAGATAAACACATCCCCAACCAGGTAAGCCTGCTGATGTTTAAGCATATTCAGCAATTGTATAAGGAAGAAAAATTAAATGGGGCCCAGTTAGTTATTTTAAACGCCGAGCTTCAATCATTCACTGATATCTGCGGAGCCTGTGAACGCATCAAAAACACACCCATCCCCTATTCATATAGTGTATTCATAAAGAAATTTATTTTCTTCTATGTCATGACCTTGCCTTTTGGATATGTATTTACCCTTGGCTATTACGTAATTCCGGTGGTTGCATTTATATTTTATGTATTGGCAAGCCTTGAATTAATAGCGGAAGAAATAGAGGATCCTTTTGGAAATGATGATAATGACGTGCCAACAGATAAAATCGCACTTAATATTCACAAGCACGTCGCCGAGCTTATCTAATCCTATTATCAGTAACCATTTAGACATCCGTAGGCTTCTAAAAAAAATCAGATGCAGCATTTTAATTCGTGGAAATTAGCGCAATCCGTGGCAATAAAAAGTTTTGTTAAAGCCTGAAAATAATATGCGAAACATTTCGTAATTCACCAAATACTCTTAGTTTTGAACTACTAAAAACTTCGTACATTAAATAAATTACCATGAAAAAAGTAATAACAACTATAGCTGCTTTGGCTTTCATCAGCTTACCTATATGCCTGAAGGCCCAGGAGGAAAAAATAGAGAAGAAATTAATTGAACAGGAGGTTGAAAGAAGGGAGAAGGGTGAAAAAAAAGTCACCGAGGAAATTGTAATCCGTAATAAAGGCGGTAAAGATTTGAATTTAAAGGTAGAGATCAATGGGGATAAAATAACCGTAAACGGCAAACCCCTCGCTGAATTTAAAGATGATCAGGTAATTATCAATAAGCGAAAAATGATCATTAGGGATGGTGAAGGAATGATGGCATTTAATTTTTCACCAGATGCAATGGGATTGGGCGAAAATTTCATGAAGGAATGGAAGGATGGAAAAGAAGTGATTAAACCATTTCTGGGGGTAACAACTGAAAAAGTAACAGAAGGCGCTAAAATTACTCAAATAGTAAAGGAAAGTGCAGCGGATAAAGCAGGCTTAAAAAAAGATGATATCATTACAAAAGTGGAGGATGAAATTATTAAGGATGGAGAAAACTTATCCAAAGTAATTGCCGCTAAAAAACCAAAAGATGTGGTTAAAGTATCTTATTTAAGAAATGGTAAAGAAGGCAGTGTAAAAGCTACCTTAGGAGAAAGGAAAACAAAATCGCCCATGACATTTAATTACACCTATCCCAACGTTAGGGTAAGGCCATTCTCAGCTCCCAAATTTCCCGGGGTACCCAATGCCAATGGCGATATGATTTACAATGAAAGGTTACGTGAACTGGAATCATTGGCACCCGGTGCCGGTTATGACTATAGCCCACATATGCAACTACTGGAAAATTCTTTTCCGCGTCAAAAAAAATTAGGCTTAAAAATTCAGGATACCGAAGAAGGGGGCAATGTAAAAATAATTGAAGTGGAAGAAGGGTCTGCCGCTGAAAAAGCAGGGTTAAAAAAAGGTGATATCATTACACAGATCGGAGGTGTAAAAATTGAAAATACGGATGATGCCCGTGAACAACTTCTCCCGTCAGAAGCAAAATCCGCTTACACCATCAAAGCCAAACGCAGTGGTGCCGAAATGAGCTTTGAAGTGAAATTCCCCAAAAAACTAAAGACAGCCAATTTGTAAAATATAGCCGGAAAGCCAATGCCATTAGCAATAGCCTTAGCTATTAGCTGATGGCATTTTGCTTTAATAAACCATCCTCCGGAATTTTTTGTTTACCAATACTTTTGTTTACTTCGCAATGGACAAAACCGTGAATAATTGAAACTGTGAAAGGGATAAAATAGTGATACTTACATTGTTCAATAAAAAAAAATCAGGCTACCCCCATCCCCTAAAGGGGTTAATTGTTAATTTAAAACGTAATAAAAGTTGCCCAATGATATTAGGTACAAGAGGGCGATGCAAGGGTTATGCACATTGCTTCACAGCCTGGACAAAAAAATCTTACCCTCGTTTTTATCCCTTGTAAAGTATAGCTTGAAAAGTTCACTGATTTACCCGTTGCGCAGTATAGCATCAATGGCAAATATCAAATTGATATGCTAAAGCCCGGATCATAAACCCACTTCCCCAATTGTGACGCAAGCAAATTATTCCACACTAAAGACGGAGCGGCCAAAAATAATTTGCAATTCATTTTGGCTTTTTTGATATAAGGAGGTGTTACTTTTGCCCGGTGAAAAGAAAAAAATATTTACTGGAAAAAATATTGGTTACCGGCTATGCCGCCGAAGGCAAATCCCTGGCCCGGCAGGATGGCAAGGTAATATTTATTGAAGGCGCTGTTCCCGGCGATGTGGTGGATGTATTCGTGAGCACCAATAAAAAAGATTATGGAGAAGGAAAAGCCACCCGTTTTCATGAATATTCCACGGAAAGAATAACGCCATTTTGCCAACACTTTGGTATCTGTGGGGGGTGCAAATGGCAAATGCTGCCGTACCATAAACAGTTGGAATACAAGCAGCAGGAAGTAGCTCAAAATTTCAGGAGAATTGGAAAAGTGGAGTTGCCGGAAATGATGCCGATTGTGGGCAGTGATGATACCATTCATTATAGAAATAAATTAGAGTTTACTTTTAGCAGCAAAAGATATTTGACAGAGGAGGAAATAAAAACGTTACCACAAAAAGGCAATCTGGCATCAAAAGGAATATCGCCCCTGCCTCCGAAAGGAGCAGCCCCCCTGCCCCCCGAAGGGGGGTTCCTGGAC